>JAHDGO010000063.1 GCA_020627605.1 Yoonia sp. | reverse complement strand
ATCTGGTCACCGGGTGCTGCATGATCACCTTCGACCCTTTCACAACCGAAATGATATTGGGCCATCAACTCCCCTTTGGTCAGGGCATCCCAAAGCGCATCGTGGGTGCAATCAATAAATGTCTGCATGACGAAATCAGGCTTCTTCGGCATGTCATTCTCCAATTCTGATTTGAGTTTTGAAATTACCCTTGCAGCCGGGCGGGCGAGGAGGGGTTCGACCCAACGGTCAAAGACCTCCTGCAAGGGCATGACGTTCAAGTAGTGATATTTGAACCGCCCCACCTTGCGCGGGACGATCAGGTTTGCGTCCTCAAGAACCTTGAGGTGTTTCATGACCCCGAAACGGGTCATGTCCAGCTGCTCTTCCAAATCCGACAGGCTTTGCCCGTCCTTGGCGCGCAGGCTGTCCAGCAATGCGCGGCGGGCGGGGTCGTTGAGGGCTTTGAAAATCGCATCCATAGAATCACTTATACGTTACTGAATAGTCACGTGACAATAGAGTCACGTGAATTTTCACGCAAGACGCTATGTCCCTGATCGATGGAGGGCGCGATGAACCAGACAACGACGGAACAGATCTTTGACGCGGTGACCGGCGATTCCGATACGGCCAAGGGCCTGTCAGACGACGCTGTGGCGGCAGAGCCGGGCAATTTCCTGCGTCATGTTCTGTCGCTGTCGGCAAGCAAGCTGGCTGACGGCTTGATTGACCCCAAACTGGTGTTGAGCTGGCTGCTGACGCACCTCGGGGCCGGGGCCTTCTGGGTCGGGCTGCTGGTGCCAGTGCGCGAGGCGGGGGCGCTCTTGCCGCAACTCTTGACGACGCCACGCATCACCCGCTGCGCAATCCGCAAATGGTTCTGGGCGGGTGGTGCCTTTGTGCAGGGGCTGATGGCCGCAGGGATTGTCGGGGCCGGGCTGACGCTGGAGGGCACGGCGGCAGGCGCGACCATCGTCGCTTTGCTGGCTGTGCTGGCACTCGCCCGTTCGGTTTGTTCGGCCAGCTACAAGGACATTCTGGGCAAAACGGTCGCAACATCGCGGCGCGGGACGGCCACGGGATTTGCCAGTTCGGCGGCGGCGCTTGGCGTGATCCTTTTCGCGGTGATCCTGCTCAGCGGGTTTGGTGATCGCTACGCGCTGGTCATCGCCGCAATTGGGCTGGCGGCCTGTTTCTGGGTCGGTGCTGCCGCCGTCTTTGCCACCATGAAAGAGGTGCCGCATACCGGAGAGCAGACAGATGCGGTCGCGCAATTCGCCTTGCTGCGAGACCGGCCGCAGCTTGCCCGCTTCATCATCGTGCGCAGTCTGCTGGTCGGCACGGCGTTGGCCCCGCCATATCTGGTGATGTTGCAACCTGACGGCGCCTTTGGGCAATTGGGTGCCCTTGTGCTGGCGTCATCAGTGGCGGCGCTTTTGTCATCTTATGTCTGGGGGCGGTTATCGGACCGGTCGTCGCGCCGGGTGCTGCAACTGGCGGGGCTGGCCGGTGGGGCGGTGCTGGCGCTTGTGGTGCTTCTGGATCTGGCAGGTTTCACCGGCACCATCGGTGTGCTGCCTGTGATGCTGTTTGGCCTGATGATTGCGTATCAGGGCGTGCGGCAGGGACGGTCCACACATCTGGTCGATATGGCCGGGGCCGACGACAGGGCGGCCTATACGGCGCTGTCCAATACCATCGTCGGGCTGGTGCTGCTGGCAGGCGGGGCCGCATTTGCCGGGTTGGCCGCACTGAGCGTGCCCTTGGTGATTGGCCTTTTTGCCGCGATGTGTTTCTGTGCCGCCATGATCGCAACGGGTTTGGACGAGGTGCAGAATGCCTGATTATCTCAAGACGCCAGAGGGGCGGCGCATCGCCTACCATCTGCATGACGGGACAGGCCCGGCTGTGGTGTTTCTGGGCGGCTTCAAATCCGACATGGGCGGCACCAAGGCCGTGTTTCTGGAAGACTGGGCAAAACAATCTGGCCGCGCCTTCCTGCGGTTCGATTACTCCGGCCATGGCGAAAGTTCGGAAGACTTTACCGCTGGCTGCATCGGCGACTGGTTTGAGGACGCCTGCGCCGCCATCGGGCTCTTGGCGGGCAGGGTGGTGCTGGTCGGCTCCAGCATGGGTGGGTGGATATCACTGCTGGTAGCGCGCGCGATGCCGGAAAAAGTGGCGGGGCTGGTCACAATCGCCGCCGCACCGGATTTCACCGAAGACAGCATGTGGGCCGGTTTTTCGGACGCGCAAAAGGCGGACCTGGCTGACAAGGGACAGGTCGTGCTGCCGTCAGAATATGGCGAGCCCTACATCATCACCCGGCGTCTGATCGAAGAAGGACGCAAAAGGCTGGTCCTGCGCGACCCGCTGCCGCTGCCCTTTCCGGTGCGTAGCCTGCAAGGCACGGCGGATGCCGACGTTGATATGGCAGTTGCGCTGCGTCTGCTGGATCACGCCGAAAGCCCCGACATGCGGCTGACGCTGGTTGATGGCGCGGATCACCGGTTTTCAGACGAGACCTGCCTGCAATTGATCACAACCTCGGTTGAAGAGGTCCTGGCCCGCGCAACCTGATCCACCCTGACGTCACGTTCCGCTTTGGGAAAGAGGGACGCTCTGCTTAGTTTGCCCGAAATCCTTGGGAGGGGATGAACATATGGCACTATCACTCGGGCAAAAGGCGGGCTGGGGTCTGGCCGACATGGGCATCGTGGTCTTTGTCATCGTCAAACAGCTGCTGATCCTCACCTATCTGACCGCCTTTCTTGGCGTGCCTGTCGGGATCGCGGGGTTCGTGACCACGGCCGTTCTGATCTTTGACATGATCACCGATCCGATCATCGGATACCTCAGTGACAGGACCAACAGCCGCTTTGGACGCCGCGCGCCATGGATGTTCATTGGCGTCGTGGTCATGGCCATCGGCATGGTCGGGCTGTTCGCTGCCCCGGTCGGCATGGCGACGGCTGGCAGTCTCACCTGGGTGATTGGCTTCTTCGTGCTGGCCACGGTGGGCTTTACCATGGTGGCGATCCCCTATGGCGCGCAATCAGGCGAGATCACGCAAGACCCCAAGGAACGGTCTGCCATGACAGGGTTTCGCATGGCCTTTGCCAGTATCGGTATTCTGATCGGCGGGGCGCTGATCCCCGGTTTGGCCGGGTCAATCGGATATGCCAATGCGGCACTTGCTGTCACGCCGCTGATGGTTGGTGCTGTCTGGCTGTCGCTCTGGGCGACACGCAAGGCACCTCGGATCGAACAGCCCGCAACGGTCAGCCTGTCAGGGATGTTCGGCCTGGTCTTTGCCAACCGGGCCTTTGTTGTGTTGGTGCTGATCTACGGCGTCATGACGCTGGCCATCGCAATGATTACGGCGGGGCTGCCCTTTGCGGCGATCTATCTGATCCAGGACAGTGGCGACACGGCGCTGTCCGGCGCGGCAGAGGCGCTGAGCGTTCTCAGCCTGATGTTCGCGACCTTTGTGGTCGGCTCGATCCTCAGCCAGGCGGTCTGGGTGATCTTGTCCAACAGGCTGGGCAAGGTGCAGGCGCTGATCATCGGGCTGACCCTTTATGTGGTCCTGCTTTACGCGCTTTATACGATGCTGCCGTCAGTCAACGTGACAGTGATTGCCGGCATGTTCGTGCTGGCCGGCATGACAAACGGGGCCTACCAGCAAATCCCTTGGGCGATCTACCCTGATCTGATGGACGTCACCCGCCGCCAGACCGGTGCCGCGATCGAAGGGGCGTTTTCCGCGATCTGGCTGTTCGGACAGAAGCTGGCGAATGCGGTTGCCCCCGCGGTCCTCGGTCTGACCCTCGCCGCTGCCGGATGGCAGGAAACGACAGAGGCCTTTGTCCCCCAAAGCGATGCGGCGCTTGGCACCTTGCAGTTGTCCATCACACTGATCCCCGCCGGTATTCTGGTGGTGGCGATCCTTGGGCTGGCCCTGATCTACCGCCCGATGGCACGGCGCGCCCTTGCCTGATCTTGCGACGATAGAGGCTGATCTGGCCGCAGCAGAGGCGCAGGTGCAAAACCTGCGCCCCGGTTGTGCCAAACAGATCGTATGGGCCGGTGCGCCTGCGACAAAGACAAAGCGCGCCGTCCTTTACATCCACGGGTTTTCGGCCACAGGGCAGGAAATCCGCCCGCTGCCTGATCTGGTGGCCGACGGGCTGGGCGCAAACCTGCATTTCACCCGGCTGACCGGGCACGGGCAGGATGGTGTCGCCATGGGGCAGGCACGCCTGTCCGACTGGCGGCGCGATGTGGCAGAGGCGATCAGCATCGCTCAAACCATCGGGGATGAGGTCGTGATCATCGGCTGTTCAACCGGATGCACACTGGCAACCTTGGCGCTGGCCGATGGGGCCAAGGCAAGGGCAGTTGTGCATGTCTCGCCCAATTTCGGGCTAACACACCGGCTTGCGCAACTGCTGCTTGATCTGCCGTTTGCAAGGCACTGGGCGCGCTTTGTGGCTGGTGCAGAGCGATCTTTTGACGTCATCAGCGACGATCATGCCAGATACTGGACCGTCCGCTATGACACCGCCGCAGTCCACACCATGGCCGATGCGGTGAGAGCGGTGCGCAAGGCGGACCTGTCGGCCATTACCACGCCAGCGCTCTTCTGTTTCAACGATGCAGATCAGGTGGTGCGGGCAGACAACACGCGCGCCGTCATGGCGCGCTGGGGTGGCCCGGCAGAGGCGCATATGCTGATCCAGACAGCGCAAGACGATGCGATGGGCCATGTCATGGCGGGTGATATCTTCTCTCCCGGCCAGACTGGGCCACTGGCCCGGCGAATTCTGGCTTGGTGTGCCGACCAAGGCCTCAGCTGAGGCTTGCGTGGGGCGGCATCCCGCGCCACAGTGTAAAAAAGCCGTTAATCAGGTTGAGCAGTAATGTCAGGGCCGTTGTGCCATGTCCCATGACCCCGTGGTCTTTATCCCGCCAATGCTGGCGGATGCCCGTGTCTTTGCGCATCAAATGCAGGATTTGTCGCGCGATCACGCGGTGATGCTTGTCCCGCCCACCCAGGGGGAGCGGATGGAAGAGATCGCCAGCCAGATCCTGACATGGGCCCCGTCAAAATTTGCGGTGGTCGGCATGGGCTTTGGCGGCATGGTCGCGATGGAGCTTTTGCGCCGCGCGTCAGAGCGGATCACCAGAAACGCCTTTATCGCCACCACGGCTCAGGCCGACACGCCAGAGACCGCAGCGGCACGCGAGCCGCATATGATTGCCGCCAAGGCCGGGCGCTGGGACGATGTGCTGCGTCATGAAATCAATTCAACATGGATGGCACCCAATTCCGACAAGGTCGAACTGGTGCATGAGCTGACGCAAATGGGCCGTGATCTGGGGCGTGAGGTGTATCTGCGGCAGGCCCGCGCCTTGCAGCGCCGCAAGGATCAGCAGGCGACCCTGCGCGACATTCAACAACCCACCGCCGTGATCTGCGGCCGCCATGACGGGCAGTACCACCTCAAACGGCACGAGTTCATGGCCGAGCTGATCCCCTTCGCAAGTCTGGAGATCATCGAGGGCGCAGGCTATCTGCCCACGATGGAAGCACCGGAGGCGACAACCGATGCGCTGCGCCGCTGGCTGAAACTGCCGATGCTACTGCGGTAGCAGCCGGACCTGTTTCCAGACTATTTGAGGTTCACAACCTTGCCGGACTTACGTGTCCGGCTGCCGCTGTTGGCGTCAATGAAATCCAGCACCAGCGGGCGGATGTTATTGCGCCAGCTGCGCCCGGCAAAGATGCCATAGTGGCCTGCACCGGCTTCAAGATGCGCGGCTTTCTTGTCATCAGGCAGACCAGTCAGCAGGCCAAGGGCCGCAAGACACTGGCCGGGGGCAGAGATATCGTCTTCCTCGCCCTCGACAATCTTGACGGCGACCGTCGTGATCTTGCTGAAATCGACCTTGTGACCAGCAACCTCAAAGGCGTTCTGCGCAATCTCGCGGCCTTTGAAGATGCGTTCGACGGTGGACGGGTAAAACTCTGCCGTCATGTCCATCACCGCCAGATATTCATCGTAGAAATCATTGTGGCGGTCATGCTCTGACGCTTCGCCTTTGGCGACGCGGATGATCTCATCGCGGAAGGCGTTGCTATGGGTTTCGGCATTCATAGAGATGAAAGAGGCCAGTTGCAGCAACCCCGGATAGACCATGCGGCCCACACCATCATATTTGAAACCGACGCGCTGGATCATGGTCTGTTCCAGCTGCCCCATGGTGACAGAGCGGCCAAAATCGGTGACTTCGGTGTGGTTCGCCTCAGGGTCCACAGGCCCACCGATGAGGGTCAGCGAGCGTGGCTGCGCGTCGGGGTCCAGCTCTGCCAGATAGGCGGTGGCGGCCAGCGCCAATGGCACGGGCTGACAGACGGCGATCACATGGGTGTCAGGGCCAAGGGCGCGCATGAACTCCATCAGATAGAGGGTGTAATCCTCGACATCGAACTTGCCCGCGCTGACAGGGATGTCGCGCGCGTTGTGCCAGTCGGTGATGTAAACGTCGGCGTCGGGCAGCAGGCTGATCACGGTTTTGCGCAGCAGGGTGGCGTAATGGCCGGACATCGGGGCGACCAGCATGACGCGGCGCTTGCTTGCGGCGCGGCCCGGCATGGTAAAGTGTATCAGATCGCCAAAAGGCTTTTCCACCACCGTTTCGACAACAACAGGATAATCCTTGCCCTTTTCGCCGGTGACAGGCGGAATATTCCAGTCAGGCTTGACCACCATGCGCGAAAACGTGCGCTCCGTCACCTCGCCCCAGGCCTTCAGCCAGTCAATGGCCGGATTTGCACCCCAGGACATCATTGGATATGCAGCATAGGCGCGGGCAGTTGCGCCCAACCACTGGTTGGTGTTGCGCATGCTTTCCATCAGGTCGTAGGTCATCATATACTTCATTTGATCGCTCTCCGATGGTCACACACAATACGCATGCTGCAAGCGCAGCATAGAGGCAGGAAGGTCACCATGACAACAAAGGATTTGGAGTCAAGCAAAACAGCCGGTGCCAATGTGGCCAAGCTGGAGGCAAATCTTGCGAAGGTCGAAGAGCTGACCCAACGTCTGCTGCGTGTCATGGGGCAGGGGCGGCAGGTGGCCCCCACCTTGCAAGGACCAAGTCAGGAACTCTACCTCAAGGCCGCGACCGCCTATATGACTGAAATGATGCATAATCCTGCAAAACTGCTGGAGCATCAGCTGGAATTCTGGGGCAAGTCCGTCAAACATTATGTTGAGGCACAGCACCTGCTGGCGCAGGGCAAACTGGAACCGCCCACAGATGAAACCCCCAAGGATCGCCGCTTTGCGCATGAGCTGTGGGAAACGAACCCTTATTTCAACTTCATCAAGCAGCAATATCTGATGAACGCCTCTGCGGTGCAGCAAGCGGTGGAGGATATCGACACGCTGGATGAGGCCGAAAAGAAGCGCTTGCGCTACTTCAGTCAGCAAATCGTCGATATGGTCAGCCCCACGAACTTCTTGCCGACCAATCCCGAGGCACTGGCGCTCGCAGCAGAGACCGAAGGCGAAAGCCTTGTGGCCGGCCTGGAAAACCTGATTGCGGATCTCGAGGCGAATGAGGGCGATCTGGTTGTCACGCTGGCCGACAAGAAGGCCTTCAAGCTTGGTGAAAATCTGGCCACAACACCCGGCTCTATTGTTTACCGCAACCACATGTTCGAGCTGATCCAATATGCGCCCAGCACCGAAAAGGTACATGACACGCCGCTGCTGATCTTTCCGCCATGGATCAACAAATTCTACATACTGGACCTCAAGCCAGCGAACAGCCTGATCAAATGGGCCGTCGATCAAGGCTATACCGTCTTTGTGGTGTCTTGGGTGAACCCCGATGCGGGGTATCGCGACACGTCGATGACTGACTATGTCGAAGATGGCTATCTGACCGCGATCAACGAAGTAAAGGCGATCTGCGGCGTCAAGAAGATCAACGCGGTGGGCTATTGCATTGCCGGAACAACGCTCGCGATGACGCTCGCGCTGATGAAAAAGCGCAAGGATACCTCCATCAATTCTGCGACATTCTTTACCACGCTGACGGATTTTTCCGACCGGGGTGAGGTGGGCGTCTTCCTCGATGACGACTTTGTCGATGGGATCGCTGATGAGGTTGCGGAAAACGGTGTCCTCGACAGTTTCTTCATGTCGCGCACGTTCTCCTACCTGCGCTCCAACGACCTGATCTATGGCCCGGCAATCAAAAGCTACATGATGGGCAAGGCGCCACCGGCGTTTGATCTGCTTTATTGGAACGGTGACGGAACAAACCTGCCCGCCTGCATGGCGATGGAATATCTGCGCGGGCTGTGTCAGGACGACAAATTCGCCACCACAGGGTTCGAAATCGCCGGTGAGACCGTGCAGATCAAGGACGTCACCGTCCCCCTTTGCGCCATCGCCTGCGAGACGGACCACATCGCCGCGTGGAAAAGCAGCTACAGCGGCGTCCAGAAGATGGGATCGAAAGACAAGACATTCATCCTGTCCGAAAGCGGTCACATCGCCGGGATCGTGAACCCGCCCAGCAAGAAGAAATACGGCCACTACACCAACCCGGAACTGGGTCTGACGGCGGATGACTGGCAGGACGCGGCGGACAAGCATGAAGGGTCCTGGTGGCCGCGCTGGGATGCGTGGTTGTCAAAGAAATCAGGCAAAAAAGTCCCCGCAAGACAACCGGGAGACGACAAACACCCGGTTCTCGGCCCGGCGCCGGGCACCTACGTTGTCGCTAAGTAACCCAATTTCCTAGCCTTTTCGCATTTGCAGAAAAATTTATGCTGCAGTGCAGAAAAACACTTGAAATGCTGCGCTGCAGCATGCATATTGTGTGCAGAACAGAAAAGCAGGCTAACCGCTTGCAACCGAAATTCACATGATACCCGAAAGGTGGGAACAATGGCTACTAAGACACAAGACTTCACAGCGATCTTCAAAGACATGACAGGCGCGTTCCCTGTCGACACAAAAGCAATGGAAGAGCAGTTCAAGAACCAGACTGCCCTGGCCGAAAAGATGTCGTCTGTTGCGCTGGACGCAGCTGGCAAATCTGCAGAGCTGTCCGCAAAGTGGACACAGG
>JAHDGO010000485.1 GCA_020627605.1 Yoonia sp. | reverse complement strand
GGCATCGCCCATCAGCGCCTGCGCCCGTTCTGTGCGCGCAGCAAATTCGGCCATATCGAACCCGGTCAATCAGGCACCTCTGACAGAAAACACAAAATACGCGCATCCTTGTTGATGCCCAAGCGCGCCCTGACCTGCGGATGCATGGCCGCAGCAATGCCAGCACCGCCAGAGGCCGTTGTGGCCAGACCAGCGTCGGCCATCTGCGGCAACGCGCTGACGACTTCTTCATCGGTCAGCGTCAGAAAGACATCAGCGTCGCGGGCCAGTCCGTTCAGTGCGATCAGTGACGGCTCCTTGCAGTCAAGGCGGCCCATGATGCTGTCAGGGCCGTCAGCAAAGACGCTTTCGCCAGCCGCGATGCTGGCTTGCAGCGCTGGCGCGTCAGCAGGCTCGACCACGATGATTTGTGGGGCGTCGTGCCATTCCTGACGCAGATAGGCGGCAACGGCCCCTGCCATGCCACCCACACCAGCCTGCAGAAAAACATGTGTCGGGACCTGCGGGCATTGCGTGACAGCCTCCGCCGCCATCTGCAGGTAGCCTTCCATCAACAGATGGGGCAGATCGGTGTACCCCTCCCAAGAGCTGTCAGAGAGCAGGATCCAGCCGTTTGCGGCAGCATCAGCTTGCGCCGCTGACATCGCCGCGGCGTAGTCCTTGCCACCACGCACAACCCTCGCACCGATGCCGCGCAGCCGTTCCGCAAAACTCTCGGGCACGGTTTCAGCAATATAGACGATTGCATCGGCCCCGAAGACACGCGCGCCCGCCGCCACGCTAAGCCCGTGATTGCCTGCACTGGCAGTCGCATAGGATCGGCCAGCAAGCGGGGACTGATCAATCGCGCTGCCTGACTTTGCGGCATGGCTGGCGATGACATAGGCCGCGCCAAGGGCCTTGAACGATCCCAGCCCCATCCGCGGGCGTTCATCTTTGACCCACAGATGTTGCACCGGCGCCAGATCAGAGGCGTCTGCAAGCGGTGTCTGCGCAGCCTTGGGACATTGCGACAAGAGTGCCGCCACCGCCCCGGCATTGGTCGATGGATAAGGTGCGTTCGGGGCAAGCGCCCCATCGTTGCGGCGTGTGTTGGTCAGGATGTGCAGGACCGTCTCACTTTGCGGCTATATGGCTGAACCGGTGTCTGGCCGGTCCGGTATGGGCTCATTGAAAGGGAGTTTAGGCCAAGCCGATG
>JAHDGO010000062.1 GCA_020627605.1 Yoonia sp. | reverse complement strand
GGACGGCCGCTTTATGATCCCGTAGACGGCGGACACGACCAGCCAGCCATAGATCAGACCCCAGATCGCAAAAGCATAGCCTGCGGGCTGCACAGGGGGGTCAATCTGCGGAATGGGCAACTGATCCGCCCGAAAGCCGCTGAACGGGCTGGTGACGGCAGGCGACAGCACAAAGGTGGCCGTCAGAATCAGGGTGAGGATGGCATAAATATTCTTCATCCCACTCAACGTAGCGCGCCTATGATTGGTTCCAGCCCGAGGTGAGGAAAAGCTGACTTGCGGGGTGAGGGGCCCTGCGCCAGCATGACATCACTTGGAAATGGGGAAGGCACATGAAGCGGATTGCGATCTTCATCGATGGAACCTGGAACAGGCCGGACGCCAAGAACCCGACGAATGTGGTGCGTCTGTCGCAGTGCATCCTGCCGTATGATGCCGATGGGAACACCCAACAGGTGATTTATTCACCGGGTGTCGGGTCCGGGCGGGGCAACAACAAGATGGGCCGGATGGCCGACCGTATTCTGGGTGGTGCGCTTGGCTGGGGTCTGACCGATATTATCGAAGAGGCCTATCGCAATCTTGTTTTCGCCTATGAGCCCGGTGATGAGATCTACATCTTTGGTTTTTCGCGTGGAGGCTTTGCCGCACGCTCGCTCGCCGGGCTGATCAGGGCCAGCGGGATCGCGCCGCGCGCTCACCTCAAACGAATTCCAGAGGCGATGGCGCGCTATATCGACAGCGACAATCGCCCGCACCCCGACGACCCGAAAAGTTTCGCCTTTCGCGAGGATTTCGCCCCGAAAACAGCGACCAGCAAGACAGAGCTGAAGTCGCGTCACGATCGGGGCAAGACCGATGCGATCCAGCTGAAGCTCGCCTATCTGGGCGTCTGGGACACGGTAAAGGCACTGGGACTGCCGGAGTTTATCCCCGGTACTCGCCGGTTCAACGCGCAATACCGCTTTCATGACGATGTGCTTAGCCGCTCTGTCACTTCGGCGCGCCATGCCATCGCCATTGACGAACACCGCAAGACATTCCCCTGCTCACCCTGGGCCAATATCGAAAAGCTGAACAAAGAGGCGGGCGTCGGCGACGACCATGTGCAGCCCTATGCGCAGCAGTGGTTTCCCGGCGATCACGGCTCTGTCGGTGGTGGCGGGTCGCGCGTGGGCCTGTCGTCAGTGGCGCTGCACTGGATCGCCATGGGTGCCTATAACGCCAAGCTGGCTATCAACTGGGCAGAGTTTGACAAGGTCGCGCCGCGCTTTGCCCCTGACCGGGATGAACTCTGCAACAAATTCGGGCCGGTTGGGGTCATGGGCGCCGCGCTCAATACGTTCAAATCCAACAGGGACGGGCCAAAAGAAATCGAGTTTCTGTCTGTCGCCGCCTTTGACCGGGTGCGGCGTGACCCTGAATATGGCCGCCCGATGCTGAACTTTGTGCTGGATGATCTGCACAACCAGCCAGTGACAGAGCTGGAGGCGATGCGCGATTGGTTGGTCGCCCGCGACGGGCGACCAACCCATGAGGTGGGCAAGACGATGCGCCCCAGATCGTGGGACCCGCCAAGCAACGCACGTCTGCCGTCAGACGACGATGACTGATCAGACCAGCTGACCATCCGCATCAATGCGTGTCTTGCCGCGCAGATAAGGGTGCAGTGCTGCCGGCAGATCGACAGACCCATCTTCCTGCTGGCCGTTCTCGACCACGGCAATCAGCGCGCGACCGACGGCCAGACCAGACCCGTTGAGCGTATGGACAAACTGCGGCTTGCCACCCTCGGCGGGCTTGTAGCGCGCATTCATGCGCCGCGCCTGATAGTCACCAGCGACAGAGACAGAGCTGATTTCGCGGTAGGTATTCTGGCCGGGCAACCAGACCTCGATATCGTGGGTTTTGCGCATACCAGCACCCAGATCGCCGGTGCACAGCACGACCGTGCGGTAGGGCAGTTCCAGTTTTTCCAGAATGGCCTGCGCGCATTTGGTCATGCGGTCATGCTCTGCCGCGCTGTCCTCTGGCCGGGTCACGCTGACCATTTCCACTTTCTCAAATTGGTGCTGTCGCAGCATGCCCGATGTGTCGCGGCCCGCGCTGCCAGCCTCTGACCGGAAGCATTGTGTGTGGGCGACGTAGCGGCGGGGCAGATAGCTTTCCTCAAGCGTCAGCCCGTTGACAATATTGGTCAGCGTCACCTCTGCGGTGGGGATCAGCCACCAGCCATTGGTTGTCTGATAGCTGTCCTCGCCGAATTTCGGCAATTGGCCGGTGCCATACATCATTTCTTCGCGCACCAGCACAGGCGTGATCGTTTCCGTCAGCCCGTGGTCCTCCACATGCACATCCAGCATGAACTGCGCCAGCGCCCGGTGCAGGCGGGCAACGGCACCCGACAGCAGCACAAAGCGACTGCCAGAGAGTTTGGCAGCCGTTTCAAAATCCATCCCCGGTTTGATGGCGGGAATGTCGAAATGTTCGAGCGGCTCAAAGGCAAAGTTGCGCGGGCTGCCATGGCGGTGGATTTCGACGTTATCGTCCTCATCCGCGCCATCGGGGATGCTGTCATCAGGCAGGTTGGGGATGCCCATCAACAGGTCGGTCAGCGCGGTGTCCTGTGCCTTGGCCTCTTCGTTCAGCTTTGCGATTTCGGCTTTTTTGTCGGCCATCAATGTGCGCAGACGCTCAAATTCGGCGTCGTCGCCACGGGCCTTGGCGGCACCCACTTCTTTCGCAGCCTTGTTCGCCTCGGCCTGTGCGGTTTCAGCGGCAAGGATCTTGGCGCGCCGCGCCTCGTCGAGGGCCAAAATCTCGGACGATTGCGCAGCGATCCCACGGCGAGACAAGGCCGCATCAAAGGCGGCGGGATTGTCACGGATTGTGCGGATATCATGCATGGCATCGGTCCTTCGATTGCGTTTCGTGGCCGTGATATGCCCGATTGCGTTAGCCAAGTGAAGCAAGGATTCGGCCCTGCCGCCCGCCGATTGTCCGGCTTTGGATTGCTTTCCGCCACTTGCGGCCCCATATGCCCAAAAACGCCTGCGCAGCCGTGGCAATCGCGGTTGCCAATCAGGGGTCACGGTCATAATGTGCCGCGACTTTGCAGGGCCAAAAACGGCACGACCAAAAGGGATGGGATATGAGACCTGAAGACCTGATTATGCTTTTGTTGATCTTCGCGATCATGTATTTCCTGCTGATCCGTCCACAGCAGAAAAAGCTCAAAGAACACGCCGCGATGCTCGAGGCGCTGCGCCGGGGCGACCAGATCGTCACGCAGGGTGGCGTTGTCGGCAAGGTCGTGAAGGTGCATGACGACAAAAACGAGGTCGAGGTCGAGATTGCCAAGGGCATCAATGTCCGTGTGATCAAATCCACCATCGCTACCGTGATGAACAAGACCGAACCGGCGAAAACCTAAAGCAGCCGGACAAGGCGCGCGCGATGCTGAATATTTCGACCCCCAAGCTTGTGATGATCTGGCTGACGGTCATCGTCGGGCTGACCTTTGCCATGCCCAATGGTTTTTATGACCGGGTAGAGCGGCACAATGATGCGATGGCCCTGATCGAAAGCGGCCAGTCTAGCGCCGCGATCGAGGCTGATGCAGGCCTCTGGCCCGGTTTTCTGCCATCCGGGCTGGTCAATCTGGGTCTGGATTTGCGCGGCGGCGCGCATCTTTTGGTCGAGGTGAATGTCGCCGATGTGCATGCCTCTTTCCTTGAAGGATTCTGGCCCACTGTCCGCGACACGCTGCTGGCAGAGCGTGACACGGTCGGTTTTGTAGAGCGGCTCGACAGCCCCGCTGATCAGCTACGCGTCAGTATCTCAAACGCTGAGGGCGCGACCCGTGCATTTGAACTGGTGCGTGGCCTGGGCCAGCCGGTGAATTCGTTCACCGGCGCTGTGACATCCAACATCGACGTAGGGCTGAACGGAAACGTGCTGACCATCACGCTGAGCGAAGCGGAAATGGTCGCCATGAACGAACGGACGATGGCGCAGACGCTTGAGATCATTCGCCGCCGGATTGATGAGGTCGGCACCCGCGAGCCCACCATTCAGCGCCAAGGCGCGGAACGTGTGCTGGTGCAGGTGCCCGGTGTGGGGTCGGCACAAGAGGTCATCGACCTGCTGGGCACAACCGCCCAGCTGACGTTCAACCCGGTGATTGGCACCAGCGCAGATGCCGAAGAAAACCCCGGCACCAGCAACATCCTTGTGCCCGCGCTGGATCAGCCGGGATTGTTCTATATCCTTGAACGCCGCCCGGTCGTGACTGGCGAAGACCTGGAAAACGCGCAGCTTGATTTCGACCAGAACGGCCGGCCTGCGGTGGCCTTCCGGTTTAACACCTCCGCTGCGCGGACTTTTGGTGACTTTACGCTGGAAAACATCGGACGCCCCTTTGCCATCGTGCTGGATGACGAGGTGATCTCGGCCCCCACAATCCAAAGCCACATTCCAGGTGGGTCCGGCATCATCACCGGCAACTTTACCGTGGAAGAGGCGACAAACCTTGCCGTGCTGTTGCGCGCCGGTGCGCTGCCTGCGGAACTTACCTTCCTTGAGGAACGGACCATCGGACCGGAACTGGGCGCTGACAGTATCGCCGCGGGGCAGGTGGCCTGTATCGTGGCTGGGATTGCCGTACTGGTGTGGATGTTCCTCAGCTACGGTCTGTTTGGCTTGTTTGCCAATATCGCGCTGGTCATCAACGTCGGTCTGATTTTCGGCCTGCTGAGCATTTTCGGGGCCACGCTGACCCTGCCGGGGATCGCCGGGATCGTGCTGACCATCGGGATGGCGGTGGACGCCAACGTGATCGTGTTTGAGCGTATCCGCGAAGAGTTGAAAACCGCCAAAGGGCCCGCCCGCGCGATCGAGCTTGGGTATGAAAAGGCCCTGTCATCGATCATCGACGCCAATATCACCACGTTCATCACGGCGGTGATCCTGTTTGTCATGGGGTCCGGACCTGTCAGCGGCTTTGCCGTGACACTGGGCGCCGGGATCATCACATCCGTATTCACCGCGATTTTCGTAACCCGGTCGATCATCTCGATCTGGTTCGCGCGCCGCCGCCCCAAGACAATCGAGGTCTGAGATGCGTCTGAAGCTTGTTCGCGACAATACCTCAATCGACTTCTTCAACCGTGCCCGTATCTGGCTGGGCATTTCGATGCTGTTGATGGTGGTGGCTTTTGCCTCCTTCCTGATCCAGGGGCTGAACTTTGGCATCGACTTTCAGGGCGGGACCAGCATTCGGACCCAATCCGAACAGCCGGTGGATGTGGCCGCCTATCGCGGCGCGCTTGAACCGCTGGAGCTTGGCGATATCTCCATTGCTGAGGTGTTTGACCCATCCTTTGACGAAAACCAGAATGTCGCCATGGTGCGTATTCAGGCGCAGGAAGGCGATGAACGCATCGCGTCAGAGACCATCCAGGCTGTGCAAGCGGCGTTGCAGACCATCGACCCCAACATGACCTTCCCGTCGGTCGAATCCGTGGGGCCGAAAGTGTCTGGCGAGCTGATCCAGACAGCGATGATCGCTGTCGCACTCGCCGTTGTCGCGATCCTGTTTTACATCTGGTTGCGGTTCGAATGGCAGTTTGCCGTCGGCGCGGTGCTTGCGCTGACACATGACGTGATCCTGACTATCGGCATTTTCTCCGAGCTTCAGATCAAATTCGACCTTGCCATTATCGCGGCCCTGCTGACCATCGTGGGCTATTCGATCAACGATACTGTGATCGTCTTTGACCGGGTGCGTGAGAACCTGCGCAAGTACAAGAAAAAAGACCTCAAGGATGTGCTGAACATTTCGATCAACGAAACGCTCAGCAGGACCCTGATGACCTCTGTCACGACTCTGCTGGCGCTGATTTCGCTGTTCGTGCTGGGCGGCGACGTGATCCGCGGGTTTGTCTTTGCCATGATCTGGGGTGTTGTGATCGGGACCTATTCGTCGATCTTTGTCGCCTCGGCCATTCTGCTGGTCCTTGGGGTCAAGCGTGACTGGTCCAAGAAGGACCCAAGCGCAGGCACCAAATATGGGCATATCGACACCTGAACGGGGGTGAGCCATGCGACTGAATGAGATCAGCTACAATGACGCCCAGCCCATTGACGGCTATGGGGCAGGCTTTTTTCGTGTGGGCGGCAAGAAATACGATGGCGCGTTGCTGGTGTCGCCCAATGGGGTCGCAGCCTGGGGCGGTTATGATGACACGGCGACCGTCCTTGCCTTGCAGGACGAAATTGATGTGCTGTTTGTCGGCACAGGGGCCGAGATTGCCCATCCTGACAAGGGCTTTCGCACCACTTTGGAAGAGGCGGGCATCGGGGTAGAGGCGATGGCATCGCCCGCCGCCTGCCGCACATACAACGTCCTGCTGTCCGAAGGGCGCCGTGTCGCTGTCGCCCTGATCCCGGTCTGAATGCTGAAGGTCACCAACCTGACCTGCGTGCGTGGCGGTCTGCCGGTACTGTCAGGCGTCAGCTTTGCCGTTGCGGCGGGCCACGCCCTGATCCTGCGGGGACCAAACGGGATTGGCAAAACGACACTGTTGCGGACCTTGGCCGGGTTGCAACCGGCAGAGGCCGGTCAGATCGACTACCCAGAGGATGAAGGTGCCTATGCCAGCCACGCCGATGGGATCAAGGCGGCGCTGACGGTCACGGAAAACCTGACATTTTGGGCGGATGTCTATGGCAAGCCGGTGCCCGATGACATCTTGCAGCGGTTTGATCTGGCCGATCTGGCGGGCCGTATGGGCGGCACATTGTCCGCCGGGCAAAAACGACGCCTCGGGTTGGCACGACTTGGGGTGATCGGACGCAAGGTGCTGTTTCTGGACGAACCAACCGTGTCGCTTGACGGGTTTTCGGTGAAGCTATTTGCCGACTGGTTGCAGAACACGCATCTGGCGTCTGGCGGCGTGGCTGTCATCGCCACCCATATTGACCTTGGCATGGATGCACCTGAACTGGATCTGACCCCGTTCAAGGTCGCAGCGGGCCAGGGCGGCGGCACGGATGAGGCGTTCCTGTGATCGCGCTGTTGCTGCGTGATCTGCGGTTGGCCGTGCGGGCCGGGGGTGGCTTTGGCCTCGGGTTGGCGTTTTTCCTGATTGTCGTTGTGCTGGTCCCTTTTGGTGTTGGGCCAGAGACTGCGGTATTGTCACGCATCGCCCCCGGCATCCTCTGGGTGGCGTCGCTGCTGGCGGCGCTACTGTCGCTCGACCGGATTTTCGCGCTGGACTTTGAGGATGGCGCGCTGGCGCTGATCGCCACTTCGCCGCTGCCATTGGAAGGGGCGGCACTGGTCAAGGCGCTGGCGCATTGGATCACGACGGGCCTGCCGCTGACGCTCGTGGCCCCGGCGCTTGGGTTCCTGCTGAGCCTCGCGCCAGAGGCTTATGCCTATCTGCTGCTGTCGCTTTTGATCGGGACGCCGGCGTTGTCGATGATCGGCACGTTCGGCGCGGCACTGACAGTGGGCTTGCGGCGGGGTGGACTGCTCCTGTCGTTGCTGGTGCTGCCGCTCTACGTGCCCACATTGATTTTCGGGGCAGAGGCCGTGCGTCGCGGCGCTGATGGGCTGGATCCAACCGGCGCGCTGATGCTGATGGGTGGGATCACGGCGGGCTGCTTTGCCGTGCTGCCCTTTGCGACTGCGGCAGTGTTGCGCATCAACCTGCGGTGAAGAGGGATTGAGGGTGCCAATGGGGCGGGATAGATAGCGGCCATGTCATTGTGGGAATATGCAAATCCAAAACGGTTCATGGGCTGGACACGGCCCTTGTTGCCGTGGACCTTTGCGCTGGCCGTGCTTTGCCTTGTGGTGGGGCTGGTCTGGGGGTTTTTCTTTACCCCTGATGATTTCCGTCAAGGATCGACCGTCAAGATCATCTATCTGCATGTGCCATCCGCGCTGATGGCGATCAATGCGTGGATCATGATGCTTGTCGCCTCGGTCATCTGGGTGGTGCGGCGGCACCATGTCTCGGCGCTTGCGGCCCGTGCGGCGGCCCCTGTGGGCGTCGTCTTTACCCTCATCGCGCTGATCACCGGCGGTATCTGGGGGCAGCCCATGTGGGGCACCTATTGGGCGTGGGACCCGCGGCTGACGTCCTTCCTGATCCTGTTTCTGTTCTATCTCGGCTATATCGCCCTGTGGGAGGCGATCGAGGACCCTGACACCGCCGCCGACCTGACCGCCGTGCTGTGCATGGTGGGATCGGTCTTTGCGATCTTGTCACGCTATGCGGTGCTGTTCTGGAACCAGGGGCTGCATCAGGGCGCGTCGCTGTCGCTGGACAAAGAAGAAAACGTGGCCGATGTTTTCTGGTTTCCGCTGCTGGTCTGTATTGCGGGCTTTGTTCTGTTGTTCATCGCGCTGGTCCTGATGCGCACCCGCACCGAAATTCGCGCGCGCCGTATCCGCGCCTTGGAAGCGAGGGCGCGCCGTGCCTGATCTGGGTCAATACGCTGTCGAGGTTCTGTCGGCCTATGCTGTCAGTATCGTGCTGCTGGCGACCATCGTTGGGCTGAGCTGGCGACGCTACGTCCGCGTACGCGCCGCATTGGAAGAAGTTGAAAAGCATGGCTAAAATCTCCCCCCTGATGATTTTGCCACCGGTTATCTTTGCTGCATTTGCGGGCCTCGCGACAACCCTGCTGCCGTCAACAGTGCACCCCCGCACCGCCGGTGCCGGTCGAAGCCGTCGCAGGGACCACGCAACTGACCGACGCAGACCTGAGAAACGGTGAGCTGACCATCGTCAATTTCTGGGCCAGCTGGTGCCCGCCTTGCCGGGCAGAGCATCCGAACCTGCTGGCGCTTGAAGAGCAGGGGTACCGCGTCGCGGGCATCAATTTCCGTGACCAGCAGGATCAGGCGTCCGAGTATCTGCGTGATTATGACGACCCATTTTTTGCCACTGGATTCGATCTGCGGGGCAGGGTGGCGATTGACTGGGGCGTGACCGCGCCGCCAGAGACGTTCATCGTCGATGGTGACGGCACCGTGCTTTACCGCTTTGTCGGCCCATTGGTCGGGTCGGATTTTGAGCAGCGGTTTTTGCCGGAACTGGCGAAGGCGGTGGAGTGAGTCGCTTAGCGATAGACAACTCCATTAGACCAATTTCTTGAAGGGGGACTAGGTTGGTTCAATACTT
>JAHDGO010000061.1 GCA_020627605.1 Yoonia sp. | reverse complement strand
CCCGGCAAATGCATGAAACTGGGTCTCATCCCCGCCGGTGCCGTGAAAGGTCAGGAACAGCGGTGCGCCCGCTGCCCCTGTCGTGCGATTGGCGAGATAGGACATCTTAGTCCTCGATCGGCTGTAATAGCGATTCCAGCCGGGTGCGCAGATGTTCGTGCTGGCTTGGCAGTTTCAGGGCCTCACCCAGATGCGCGGTGTCCTCATCCCGATCAAAACCGGGCTCATTTGTGGCCACCTCAAACAACACGCCGCCGGGGGTGCGGAAATAAATCGCCCAGAAATAGTCCCGGTCGATCACAGGCGTGACCTGATAGCCTGTGTCGAGCAATGCCTCGCGCACTTCCAACTGGCGGGCGCGGTTTTCGACCGCGAATGCGATATGGTGGACCGACCCGGCGCCTTGCCCGGCATGCGTGGCAGATGGCGCAACCTCGATATCAATCACATTGGCCGCATTGCCACCGGGCACGATAAAGCGGGTGACATCGCCGTCGGTATCGCCCTTCTCATAGCCCATGAAGCCCAGCAGCTCTGCACTGGCATCACCGTCCTTCAGGCGCATGTCTGCGGAATGGAACCCGCGAATGCCCATTGCCTCTGACACGCCGTTGCCGGTCCATGGGTCCCGCTCGTCGTCCCGCTCGACCAGCGCAAACTGGTCACCGTCGGGGCCGTCAAACAAGACGCGCTTTTCGCCAAAGCGCGTATCGGTGGCGATCGCAGCTACATCAAAACTGGCCAGACGGTCCAGCCAGGCCTGCGACGACCCGGTAGGAATGGCAAAGCTGGTGCGGCCAACCTCGCCCACACCCCTGCGGCCACGTGCGGCATCTGGAAAGGGGAAATAGGTCATGACCGTGCCGGGTGACCCGGCCGCGTCACCATAATAGAGGTGATAAACGTCAGGGGCGTCGAAGTTCACGGTCTTCTTCACCCGGCGCAGGCCAAGGACGTTGGTAAAGAAGACATTGTTTTCGCGGGCGTCACTGGCCAGCGATGTGACGTGGTGCAGGCCCTTGATCTGATGAAGCATTGGTCTCTCCTTTGCTGTTGCAACAGAGATAACCCATATTCAAACGCACGAAAGAGTGATCGGCGCACCTATTTGGTGCGCCGCTGCACATGAGGCAGGAGGGCGCTACTCTGCCGCCCAGCCAGAGATGGCTTTGACTTCCAGAAATTCTTCGATGCCCCAGACGCCGCCTTCGCGTGCGCGACCTGACATCTTCATGCCCCCGAAGGGAGAGCCTGCCGCGCGATCCTGCCCGTTCATTTCCACCATGCCGGACTTCAACGCGCGCGCCATCCGGTTGCGTCGTGCCCCGTCCTGCGTCTGGACATAGTTGGTCAGCCCGTAGGGCGTGTCATTGGCAATGGCAATCGCCTCGGCCTCGTCCTTGAAAGGGATGATCGACAGCACCGGGCCAAAGATTTCCTCGCGCGCGATGCGCATGTCGTTGTTCACATCGGCAAAGACGGTGGGGCGCACATAGTAGCCCTTGTTCATGCCTTCGGGCAGGCCGGGGCCACCGGCGACAAGGCGTGCGCCTTCGTTCATGCCAACCTCGATCATGTCCTGAATCTTGTCCCACTGGGTCTTGTTAACCACGGGGCCGATATGGCGGCCAGCTTCTGACGCTGGGCCAACCTTGATGCTTTGCGCAATCTCGGCGGCCTTTTCGACCGTTTCGTCATAGATGGACTGTTCGACCAGCATCCGGGTCGGCGCATTGCAGGACTGGCCGGTGTTGTTCATGCAGTGGATGACACCGCGTTTGACGGCCTTCTCATCGGCGTCGGCAAAGATCACATTTGCACCTTTGCCGCCAAGCTCCAGCGTGACGCGCTTCAGCGTTTCTGCTGCTGCCGCCGAAATTGCCTTGCCTGCGCGGGTCGAGCCGGTGAAGCTGATCATCGCCACATCAGGATGTCGCGACAGCTGACTGCCGACACCTGCGCCGTCACCATTCACAAGGTTGAAGACACCAGCAGGCACGCCGGCATCATGTACGAATTCGGCAAACAGCAGTGATGACAGCGGGGCCTCTTCCGATGGTTTCAGCACCATGGTGCAGCCAGCCAGCAGGGCCGGGATGACCTTGAGCGTGACCTGATTCATTGGCCAGTTCCATGGCGTGATCAGACCAACGACACCAATTGGTTCCATCGCGATGCGGTCATTTGGGGCGTGGGGGCCAAGGGGGCGGATCCATTCGACCTGTTTGAACGCATCCAGCGCGCTTTCCAGATGCCAGGGCAGACAGGGGGCCTGACTGGACCTAGCCATGTCGATGGGCGCGCCCATCTCAAGGCTGATGGCCTCTGCCATTTCTTCGACACGGGCCTCATACTGCGCAAGGATTGCTTTGACGTAATCGGCACGCTTGTCCGGGTCGGTCGCGGCCCAGGCAGGAAAGGCCGCGGTGGCGGCCGCAACGGCGGCATCGGTGTCGGCCTGATCGCCCAGCGAAATGACCGCGCTGACCTCTTCGGTTGAGGGGTCAATCACATCGCAATCGCGCGCCGTCACCGGTGGGACCCAAGCGCCATTGATGTAGAATTCGCGTTTCTCGATCATTGCATCTCTCCTGATCTGTGCCACCCGAATATGTGGCAGTCCGTAGCCTGCCTTGCAAGCGGCAGTGGTGCTTGCGGTCAGGTCAAACTATATATCCAGCAAGGCAGATGCACTGAAAGGAAATCACCATGTCTTTACGCATTAACGACACCATTCCTGATCTGACCGTGGAAACCGATCAGGGGACGTTCTCTTTGCATGACTGGATCGGCGATAGCTGGGCGATCCTGTTTTCGCACCCCAAGGACTTTACGCCGGTCTGCACGACAGAGTTCGGCGCTGTGGCGCAACTGGCTGACGAATGGGCCAAGCGCGGTACCAAGGTCATCGGCGTCAGTGTTGACGGCGTCGAGGATCACAAGAAATGGAAAGGCGATATCGAGACCGTGGGCGGCGCGCCTGCTGGTTTCCCGATTATCGCCGATGCCGGGCTGGAGGTATCAAAGGCCTTCGACATGCTCCCGGCAGAGGCCTATCTGCCAGATGGCCGGACCCCTGCGGATAGCGCCACGGTGCGCTCTGTGTTTATCATCGGGCCCGACAAGCAGTTGAAACTGTCAATGACCTATCCGATGACTGTCGGCCGCAACTTTGCCGAGGTGCTGCGCGCGCTGGATGGCTTGCAGACCTCAACAGGGCGCGGTGTGGCGACACCGGCCAACTGGAATGTGGGGGATGATGTGATCATCCCCGCAACGGTCAGTGACGAGGATGCCAAGGCGAAGTTTGGTGAATTTACCAAAGTGCTGCCATACCTGCGTACCACGCAGTTGAAGGACTGAACGGAAAATGCCCGCCGGATTGATCCGGCGGCCATTACTTTGCCGCATGTGCGGCCTTAGAAGTTGAAAGAGACGCCAATGCCCACATAGGGCACCACACTGACGTCAGAGGCATCGCTGATCGCCTCTTGCACGTCGGGGTCATCGTCGATTTCCGCTTGTGCGGTTGGATCATCTGCTTCGAATTCCAGATTGACGCCCCCGACAAAAACTGCCCCCACTTCGGATGTCAGCGCCCAGCCGTTGCCAAAGCCCCAGTCGTAACCGGTGGTGATCATTGGCGCGATGTCATTCTCGAAATCAGCGCTTACCGTCGCGGCCTCTGTCGTCAGGCCAAGATCAACCGTGCCAGTCGCGCTGAGTTCGGTATTCGACAGGAACAGGCCGCCCGACACGCGCCAGCCGTTCTGCATTGGATAATAGTCCGCAAGAACAGCGAAACCGCCAAGGTCGAACGACCCTTCCAGCGTGCCGTCTTCATCTGTTTCCTCATAGTCCGCACCAAAGCCGCCCATAAAGGCCGCGCGTGCGCGCAGTTGCGGATCAATCTGATAGGCCCCTTCAAGGTTCAGGCCAAAGGTGGATAGCCCGCCGCCGATGACGACATCACCGACGTCTTGGGCAGATGCGGATGCACCTGCGGTGGCCAGAATGGTTGCAAATGCCAGTGGTCTGAGGGTCATCAATGGTCCTTTCGTCAGATGTCCGGAACGGTAAGCATTGGAGGTTAACAGAACGATAATTGCGAAACGCGAAACAATGTCACCGTTTTACACCACAGATTGTGACCAGACTAAGGAACAGAGGGGGCATGACAAGCAAAACACCCGGCCGCAGGGGCCGGGTGTTTGTCGTTTCGGCAAGAAACCGCGCCTATTCGGCGTCGTCTTCTTTCGTGATCTCTTCACCGGTTTCCTGATCGACCATCTTCATGGCCAGACGGACCTTGCCGCGATCATCAAAACCCAGAAGCTTCACGTAAACTTCCTGACCTTCCTTCAACACATCGGATGGATGGTTCAAGCGGCGATTCTCGATCTGGGACACATGGACCAGACCATCGCGCTTGCCAAAGAAGTTCACGAAAGCACCAAAGTCCACGACCTTGACGACCGTCCCTTTGTAGATCACGCCCTCTTCCGGCTCTGCCACGATCGAATGGATCATGTCATAGGCCCGCTTGATCGCCTCGGCATCGTTGGATGCCAGCTTGATCACGCCATCATCATTGATGTCGACCTTGGCACCGGATGTTTCCACGATCTCGCGGATGACCTTGCCGCCGGACCCGATCACTTCACGGATCTTGTCGGTGGGGATCGTCATCGTTTCGATCTTTGGGGCGTGGACGCTGAACTCATTTGCGCCGGTCAGTGCCTTGCTCATCTCGCCAAGGATATGCAGACGGCCTGCTTTGGCCTGCTCCAGCGCTTTCTTCATGATCTCTGGCGTGATGCCTGCGATCTTGATGTCCATCTGAAGCGAGGTGATCCCGTTTTCGGTACCCGCCACCTTGAAGTCCATATCGCCCAGGTGATCCTCGTCACCCAGAATATCGGACAGGACAGCGTAGGAACCGTCTTCTTCCATCACCAGACCCATGGCCACACCGGCAACCGGTGCTTTCAGCGGCACACCTGCGTCCATCGAAGATGATCCGTTGGATTCAGTGATCTCTGAGACAACACGGATGGTGTATGGGAAATCTGTCGCCGCTGGCAGAACTGCCTGCAACGCACGCCATGCCAGCTTACCATGGCCGATCTCGCGGCGGCCGGGGCCAGAAACACGGCCAACCTCACCCACGGAATAAGGTGGGAAGTTGTAGTGCAGCATGAAGTTGGATTTATACATGCCTGTCAGCGCGTCGATCATCTGCTCGTCGTCGCCGGTGCCCAGCGTGGTCACAACCAGACCCTGGGTTTCGCCACGTGTGAACAGGGCCGACCCGTGGGTCCGTGGCAGAATGCCGGTTTCAGAAACGATCGGGCGGATGGTGTCGAGCGCACGCCCGTCGATCCGCTTGCCGTTCTTGACCACGTCACCGCGCAGCACGCTGGATTCCAGCTTCTTCAGTGCTGCACCCAGATTGCCGTCTTCCTGCTGTTCTTCGGTCAGGCTTTCGACGATCTCTGCCTTGGCGGCAGACACTGCTGCCGTGCGCTCCTGCTTGTCGGTAATCGCATAGGCGGCGCGCATCTTGTCTTCACCAGCGGCTTTCACGGCGGCAGACAGATCGGAGTAATCGACAGGCTGGAAGTCGAACGGTTCGTTTGCGCATTCCTCGGCCAGATCGATGATCATGTCGATGACGGGCTGGATCTGCTCATGTGCAAAGGTCACGGCGCCCAGCATTTCGTCTTCTGTCAGCTCATAAGCTTCCGACTCGACCATCATCACGGCATCTTTGGTACCGGCGACGACAAGGTCCAGACGCTGTTCGGGGTTCATGCGCAGATTGTGCATGTCGTCGATTTCAGGGTTCAGGATATACTCGCCATCCTCATAGCCCACGCGGCAGGCCGCAATCGGACCCATGAACGGCGCGCCCGACAATGTCAGCGCGGCAGAGGCTGCGATCATCGCAACCATGTCAGGGTCGTTGACCATGTCGTGGCTCAGCACGGTGCACATCACCAGCACTTCGTTCTTGAAGCCGGGGACGAACAGCGGGCGGATCGGACGGTCGATCAGGCGGGCGGTCAGCGTCTCTTTCTCTGTCGGACGCGCCTCGCGCTTGAAAAAGCCGCCTGGGACTTTACCGGCGGCATAGTATTTTTCCTGATAGTGGACGGTCAGCGGAAAGAAGTCCTGACCGGGCTTTTGCTGGCGTGCAAATGTCACGTTGGCCATGACACTGGTTTCGCCGTAGGTGGCAATAACGGAACCGTCTGCCTGACGGGCAACCTTGCCTGTTTCCAGTGTCAGCTTGTCTTCGCCCCACTGAATTGATTTTTTCACTTCGTTAAACATCTATCGTCTTTCTGATTGGGCCTGTCTCGGCGGTCCGAGTGCCCTTTTGAAATGGCGGCCCCATTGCCGCCGACCCCTGTCCTTTGTATGGCGCCGGGGTCAGGGCGCCACGTCTCAGATGCGGGGGCCATACATGAGAAAGCGGGCGATGGGAAGCGTCGGCATGTCGGGGCTGATCTGACCAGCATGCGCGCGCGCATTTTACCACAGATCAAACGGGGTTACGCCCAAGCCCACGACAGACCTGCGCCGCAGAGACCACCCCACCAACGAAAAACGCCCGCCAGAGCGGCGAGCGTTTCATTATCTGGCAAAGCTGTGCAGCTTAGCGGCGCAGGCCCAGACGCTTGATCAGGTCCTGATAGCGGGCCTCGTCCTTGCCTTTGGTGTAGTCCAGCAGCTTGCGGCGCTGGGCAACCATTTTCAGCAGGCCGCGGCGGCCGTGGTTGTCTTTCTTGTGGGTCTTGAAGTGCTCTGTCAGCGTCGCGATGCGGCTGGACAGGATGGCAATCTGCACCTCGGGGGAACCGGTGTCGCCCTCTTTGGTTGCAAAATCCTTCATGATCTTGGCTTTGTCTTCGGCAGTGATCGACATCGGGGTCTCCTTGTTGGTTAGGGGTGATGGCGCGATCCGGGATGTCGTCCAGAAAGGCCCGTGGAGGTATCTTTGCAGGCCTCAGCCCGCGCAGATGCGCCGCAATAGGGGGATTCCGCAAAAAAGAAAAGCCCCTTATGACAGTTTGATCAGGGAAACCGTATCAAGGTCCAGTTCCTCCAGCCCCGGAAAGGTCGCCACGACGGTTTCATCGGCCAGCAGTGTCAGCCCGTCATTGTCGATCCGTGTGTGCAGGCTGGGGGCCGCGCCCTGATAACTGATCTCGATCACGTCGGTGTAAGGTTCGTAGTCCTGCACCACCGCCGCATTGTCAGTCGTCAACGCAAAGGTGTCAGCCCCGGTGCCGCCGTGCAGATTGTCGCCGCTGCCACCCATCAGGCGGTCATCGCCAGCGCCGCCGTTGAGGTAATCGCGATCCGTGTCGCCACGATCATAGAGCACATCGTTGCCGGACCCGCCGTGCAATGTATCAGCCCCCTGACCGCCAACCAGCGCATCATCACCAAGCGAACCCAGCAGCAGGTCATCGCCGTCGCCGCCCATCAGCACATCATCGCCGTCGCCGCCGTTCAGGCGATCATCGCCTGCCCTGCCATGGATCACGTCATGACCAATATGCCCAGCCAGCGTGTCATCGCCTGCGCCGCCGTCCAGCACATCATCGCCACGCCCACCGTCAATCGTGTCGTCGCCATCGCCGCCCGCCAGATGGTCATCACCATCCTGCCCGTCGATCACATCGTCACCGGCCCCCGTCACGACGGTGTCGTCACCATCGCCGGAAAAGACCACCGTATCTGCATCATCAGGTGCGATAAGGACGTCCATTGGTTCAATCTCCACGCTGGGGTCGTCGGGGTCGGGATGATCTCTTTCGGGTGCGGTGTCGGGGTCTGTGATCTCATCCTCTGTGTCCATCAGGAACCCGGCGGCCACGGCCACCCCCATCAATCCAAGGATTGCGAGCATTTTGAATTGTCCGTTGTCTATCGCGTTGTCGCCCCGACCGCAGGGCAATAGATAGCACAACCGCACTGACAATCAGGGATCAAACTGAATGGTTGGTTAATCCCGCAGACCGGCGTCAAGCCGGGTGCCAGGGCTGCGGTTGCTGGCGATAGGCAATATAAAGCGGGTGTTTGGGATGCCCGTCCTTGGACACACCAAGCGCCAAGAGCGGCTTGCCAGTCGCCTGCAAAAGTCTGGCCACCGCTGGCCCGCGTCCCAGATGCGCGCCATGGGTCCCCCATGCCGCGATGATCTGATCCGCCCAGTCTGCCCCGGCGCGCAATGTGGCGTCGTTTTCTGGCCCGATGGGGTCATGTGCTTTTTTCATCAGATGCGGATTGGTTTCGCGCCATGCAAAGATATTGGTCACCTGAAGGGCCCCGAACCCCAACGCCCGCGCCCGCCGTTCGCAGCGTTCTACCGTCGGGTCGTTCTGCACCTCTGTCGCCTTGGAGGGGTTGAGCATCACGAACATCACCCGCGTGCCCCCGGGGTCCCAAGTGCGTGTCAGCGCATAGCGGTAGCCTTCGCAGTCAGAGTAGATCGCAGTGGATGGCGCATCATCCTTGATATGGCTGCGCGTGATCACTGCGGTGCGACAAAGACGCGGGAGGGCTGCATCTCTCCCCCGCGATAGGTGCCGACGGCAATGGCCTGCCCGTCGTAAGAGGCCCAGACCTCTTCCCCGAAGTCCACGCCGCTGGCGATCACCGATGCAGGGTTGCCGTTGCGCAGTTTGGCCACGCTTTCAGCGGGGCAGCGGACCTCTGGCAGGTCGTTCAGGCCGACCTCCAACGGTTGCAGATGGGCATCAAGATCAGGCGTCTTGGCGAGGGCATCGACCTGATCAAGGCTGATCCCCTCGCTGGCGTTGAATGGCCCTGACCAGATGCGGCGCAGCGATTTGACGTGGGCGTGACAGCCCAGTGCGGCACCAAGATCACGGGCGATGGACCGGACATAGCCGCCCTTGCCACAGGTCATTTCCAAAACGACGTGGTCGGCGTCAGGCCGGTCGATCAGCAGCAGTTCCTCGACCCAGAGGGGGCGGGCCGCAAGGTCCATCTCTTCACCATCACGGGCCTTCTTATAGGCGCGTTCACCATCCACCTTCACGGCGGAAAACTGTGGCGGGACCTGCATGATGTCCCCGACAAAGGCGCCCAACGCCCCCTTGATCGCATCATCATCGGGGCGGTCGTCGCTGGTCGCGATCACCTCACCCTCCGCATCGTCGGTGTTGGTGGCCTGCCCCAGCCGCACGGTAAACTGGTAGGCCTTCAGCGCGTC
>JAHDGO010000060.1 GCA_020627605.1 Yoonia sp. | reverse complement strand
GAATAGAATGGCTTTAACGTTCATGGGAAAACACCTTGAGCAGATCAGCAGGCGGCGTGCGCGCCAGCCGCCGCGCGGGCCAGAGCGCCGCAAGCCCTGCGGCCAGCAGCGCAAAGAGCCCCAGTCGCGCGTAATCCAGCGGAAAAACATACATCGGCAGCCGCCAGCCAAAGGCAGCCACATTCACCACAGCCAGCAACGCCCAGGCCAGCGCAAGGCCCAGCGGCAGAGCCACGACCGCCGTCAGCACGGCCAGCATGACGGCGCGCAACAGTTCCAGCTGGCCGATCCGGCTGCGTGTCAGCCCCATGGCCCAGGCTGGCGCCAGTTGCGGGACACGCATTGTCGCAAGTGTCAGAAGGCTCATCAGAATGGCAAAGCCAGCAACGGCCAGCGTCAGGATATTCAGCGCGGTGGTCACAGTGAACGTCCGTTCAAAGATCGCGAGTGAGATCGCCTTGATCCCCGCCTGATTGACGGTCTGCCCGGCAGAGATGCCTGTTGATGCCTCCATCTCGGTCACGAAATCCGGCACCTGCGCCGGGTCCATCCGCAGGCCAAAGCTGTCTGGCACCACGTCAGGATAGAGGCTGGCAAAGACGTTTTCACCAATTACCGCCTGTCCGATGGGGTTGCCATAGTCGCCATAGACACCGGCAACCGCAAAGCTACGGTCCTGCAAGGTCACGGTGTCGCCCACGCCCAACCCCGCGCGGTAGGACAGCTGTTCGTTGATCAGTATAGCCGCCCCAGCAAAGGTGTTGTCCCAGGCCCCTTGGCTGGCCGACAGAAACGCCCAGTTGTCGCGATAGGTGGCATGATCGCGCGCACCGAAAACCTCTGTCGGTTGGCCCATGATCTGCGCGTCTGCGCTCTGGATCGGCAGGATCGCGTCGCTGCGGGGGGCCGCAAATGCGGCCAAATCCGCCGCCTGTGACGGATCAGCGACACGCACGTAAAGCTCTGACGACAGGCGCTGATCCAGAAAATCGACAAAGGTCAGGCGGAAACTCGACACCATTGTCGAGACACCGATGTTGGCCGCCATGGCCAGCAGCAACGCCATCAGCGCCAGCGACAGGCCCGGCAGTTGCTGGCGCGTGTCGGCCCAGAACCACTGCGCGGTGACAGATTTCGCCAAGCCGCTGATCGCGGCCAGCAAGCGGTCTAGCACCAATGGCAGGGCCAGCGCCGCCCCCACCAGAAGTGCGGCCAAAAGCGCAAAGCCGCCAACCAGCCCTTTGGCTGTGACCATCAGGATTGCCGCCAACATCAGCAACAGCGCGGCGAGGAGCGCCTGCACCCGCGCGCGCCGCCCGGCGGCCATGGCCAGCGCCCGTGGTTGCGCCGCAGCCAACAAGGGCATTTGCGTCATCTGATAAAACGCGCCACTGGCCGCGACCGCTGTGCCACCCAGCGCAATCGCAAGGCCAGACAGCCACCACGCCGGGCGCAATTGCAGATTGCCTGACACATCCGCCCCATAAAGCCCGCGCAATGTAGCGGCCACATCCGGCAGCAAGAGCGCGGCAATCAGATAGCCCAGCGCCACGCCGATCACACCGGCCATCACGGCGAGGATCAGCAGTTCCACCGCCATCAGTCGCATGACCTGCGACAAGGGCACCCCAAGCGCCCGCAGGGTCCGCACGACAGGGCGCCGCTGTTCAAAGGCCAGCCCGATAGCACCGTTCACGATGAAAATACCCACCGCAAAAGACAGCATGCCAAAGGCGGTCAGGTTGAGGTGAAAGCTGTCGGTCAGCCGCCCGATATCGCTGCCGCCCTGCGCGCCTTGCAGGATCAGATCAGGGGCGACCTCTGCCAATGGCGCGCGCCCGACGGGTTGTGTCGGCAGGACCAGCAGGCTGTCGATCAGACCCGCCTTGCCAAGTACCCTTTGCGCGGCACCGATGTCTGTGACGGCAAGGTTTGGCGCGGCCTCTGGCGTGATGATGAAATCCTGTTGCGGCAGCTGCGCGGCAGTCTCTGCACGCCCGAAGAACAGCGGCGCGCCAGCCAGAAAGCGGGTGATATCCACATCCGTATCCGTGACCGCCGGCCCGATCCCGGCCGGGGCGGTCAACGGCTCTACCCCAAGAACACGCACGCCGTTCAATCGCCCCTCCACCACGGGGCTGACCAGCCAGCCTGCACGACGCAGCGCCACATAGTCAGCCTGCGCCATGGGCTGTCCGTCACGGCGCATCAGCCTGTCATATTGGCCTTCACCCACGGCAGCAGCCGCGGCATCATAGCTCGCCCGCGCCTCTGCATTCACGGCCTGCACGCCGGACCACAGGGCGGTCGCCAGCGCCAGCCCCGCCAGCAAGGTGAAAAGTTGCAGCGGATTGCGCCACCAATGCGACAGCAGGGCCTGCAAGGCGGCGCGCCTCATGCGACCTGACCTGCACGCAGATGCAACCGGCGCGACATGCGCCCGGCCAGCGCCGTCGAATGGGTGACCATCAGCAGGCCAGCACCGGTTTCGGCAACCAGTTCCAGCATCAGGTCAAGCACGGTACTGGCGGTCGCCTCATCCAGATTGCCGGTGGGCTCATCAGCCAGCACCAGTGCCGGCCGCGCCGCGAGTGTTCTGGCTATCGCCACCCGCTGTTGCTGACCACCTGACAGCTGTTCGGGGTATTTGCGCAACTGCGGCGCAAGACCCAGACGGTCCGCAAGCGTCGCGGCCCAGCCGGCATCGTGCTGCCCCGCCAGCCGGGCCTGAAAGGCGATATTGTCGGCGACAGTCAGACTTGGGATCAGGTTGAACTGCTGAAAGACCACACCAACCGCACCCCGGCGGACAGCGGCGCGCGCGGCATCGTCCATGGCGGCAATATCCTGTCCGTTCAGCATGATCTGCCCGGCATCAGGTGTATCCAGCCCGCCGATCAGATGCAGCAGCGTGCTTTTGCCGCTGCCGGACTCGCCTGTCAGGGCAAGCGTCTCTGCTTTCGCCAAGGTCAGCGACACGCCCCGCAGCACCGCAAAGGGGCCGTCGGAGGTGGCATAGGTTTTGTGGATATCCGTGACACGCAAAAGCATGTCGCTGGACCTAACACAGAGCACGGCAAAGGAAATGGTACGGGGTCAATTCTTGGGCTGCGCCATGAACTCTATCCGGTTGCCGACCGGATCACTGACGAAAAAGCGCGCCACATCTGGCAGGCTGCGATCCCACATGATCGTGACACCTGCCTGTTCCAGATGTCGTGCGAGGGCAGCAAGGTCGGCCACCAGAAAGGCAGGATGCGCCTTCGTTGCCGAATGAAAATCGGGGTCGATCCCGAAATGCACCTGCATCCCTGCGACCTGCGCCCAAAAGCCGCCGCGCCCGGCAAGGGGCGGCGGTTTTGCAATCTCTGTCATCCCCAAAAGACCACAGTAAAAGTCGCGCATCGCGTCTTCTGCCCCAGCGGGCAGCGCCAGTTGGATATGATCAAGCCCCGTCAACATGCAGCAACGGTATACCATTGCATACAGAATGAAAACAATGGTCCGTGCCGTGACGTTGTTCTGGCAGGTGGCCACGGGTAGTTTAGGAACGGGACCAAGCAGGTTTGGGAGGCTATGATGACAGACGTGGTAATTCTGGGCGGTGCGCGCACGGCCATCGGGACATTCGGCGGATCACTGGCGGGCACCAGCCCGATTGCGCTGGGCAGTACGGTCGCCAGCGCCGCATTGGACCGCGCGGGCGTTACGGGCGAGCAGATCGGGCATGTCGCCTTTGGCCATGTCATCAACACCGAACCCAAAGACATGTATGTCAGCCGTGTCGCCGCGATGAACGCCGGTGTGCCCGACACAACACCCGCCATGAACGTCAACCGCCTGTGCGGCTCCGGCGTGCAGGCCATTGTCTCTGTCGCGCAATCGCTGATGCTGGGCGATGCGGAGTTTGGTCTGGCCGGTGGCGCCGAGAACATGAGCCGGTCACCCTTCATCATCTCAGACCAGCGCTGGGGCGCGAAAATGGGCGATGTGCGCACGCAGGACATGATGCTGGGTGCGCTGAACTGCCCGTTCGGCACCGGACACATGGGGGTGACGGCAGAGAATGTCGCCGCCGAACATGGTGTCAGCCGCGCCGATCAGGACGCCTTTGCCCTGCAAAGTCAGGAACGCGCGGCAGCTGCCATTGCGGCTGGCCACTTCGACAGCCAGATCGTGCCGGTTGAGATAAAGAAGCGTCGTGAGGTTGTGCCCTTCGACACCGACGAACATCCCAAGGCCACAACGCTGGATGCCCTCGGCAGCCTGCGCCCAGTGTTTCAAAAGGATGGCAGCGTCACGGCGGGCAATGCATCAGGGCTGAACGATGGGGCCGCCGCGATTGTGCTGGCCACCGCAGATGCCGCAGAACAGGCAGGGCTGACGCCGAAGTTCCGTGTTCTGGGCTATGCCCATGCTGGCGTCAGGCCAGAGGTCATGGGTATCGGTCCGGTCCCTGCCGTGGCCAATCTGATGATGAAACTGCGCCTGAATGTCGATGATTTCGACGTCATCGAAAGCAACGAGGCTTTCGCCGCCCAGGCGCTGGCGGTCTCCAAGGAACTGGTCTTTGACCCGGCCCGCGTCAACCCCAACGGCGGTGCCATCGCGCTGGGTCATCCGGTTGGGGCCACCGGTGCGATCATCACCGTCAAAGCGATGTACGAGCTGGAGCGGACAGGCGGCAAACGCGCCCTGATCACCATGTGTATCGGTGGTGGGCAAGGCATCGCGCTGGCGATTGAGCGGCTGTAGGCGCAATGCGGCGTGAAAGACTGGCCGGGCGGCGGTCTCATCTGCAAAGCCGCCCCTGCGTCAGACTATGCGGGATAATCCCGCAGAAAGACCCATGTGTCGCCCTCTGACAGATCGGCATCAAAGGCATAGCCGCCAGTCTGGAAACCTTTGATGTCCTCTGGCTCTGTCAGGCGGTTCTCGACGATGAACCGCGCCATGGCGCCGCGGGCGCGTTTGGCGAAAAAGCTGACAATGCGGGGCTTGCCGTCCTTGAGTTCCATGAATGTCGGGGTGATCACGCGCAGTTTCAGCGCCTTGCGGTCTGCGGCCCCGAAGTATTCCTGACTGGCGCAGTTGATCAGCGTTTGCGTGCCCACCTCTGCCGCCTGCGCGGTCAGCGCCTTGGCAATGGTATCGCCCCAATAGTCATAGAGCGACTTACCCCGCCGGGTTTTCAGACGGCTGCCCATTTCCAGCCGGTAGGGCTGGATCGCGTCAAGCGGGCGCAGCAGACCGTAAAGCCCTGACAGGATGCGCAGGTGGTCCTGCGCCCATGCCATGTCCTCATCGGTCAGCGTCTTGGCCTCGAGCCCCTGATAGGTGTCGCCGTTGAACGCGAGCGCTGCCGGTTTGACAGCATCTGGGGCGGGGTCTGCGGCAAAGGCCTGAAAGCGGTCGCGGTTCAGCCGCGCGAGATCGTTGGAAATGCCCATCAGACCCTTGAGGTCTTTCAATGTCAGATTGCGGGCTGTCTTTGACAGGCGCACCGCATCCGCCTGAAACACAGGCTGGGTCGGCGTCACGCCGACCGGGTCCATATCAAGTGACTTTGCTGGTGAAACGACAACAAGCATGCGCAATCCCTTCGTGATCCTGCAAGGGATGTAACATGGTCAGGCGTGAAGGCCAGCCCGGCAATTCAGGGCTTAGTTCAACTGTACCTGCAGCGGGTACTGGCCATCCTCGAAGGGGCCGAAAAGATCGCCCAGATCGGGGTGGTCGACCGGCTCACCGGAATAGTCGGCGACAAGGTTCTGTTCAGAGACATAGGCCACGTAGAAGCTCTGCTCATTCTCGGCGAGCAGGTGATAGAACGGCTGATCCTTGCTGGGGCGGCTGTCCTCTGGAATGGCGTCATACCAGGCGTCAGTGTTCGAAAACATCGCGTCCACGTCAAAGACAACACCCCGAAAAGGATGTTTGCGGTGGCGAACAACTTGCCCCAAATGATATTTCGCACGTGTCTTGAACATAGCCCTTAACTTTCCGGTAACATATGTCCGCTGCACGTGCAAAGTCTACCGTATCGGCTCAATTTTAAGGGAAACAGTTTGTGAACCTTGCACTGACAGTCCTGAATATCACTGCCCCGGTCTTCCTTCTGGCAGCCGTTGGATTTGTCTGGGTCAAGCTGGGGTTTGAGTACCGTGTGCAATTCGTCACGCGGATGGCGATGACGCTGGCGGTGCCTTGTCTGATCTTTGTAGCCCTGATGAAATCAGAGGTCGCGCCAGAGGCGCTGGCGGCCCTGACGCTGGCGTCCCTTGTGGCCTATGCGCTTGTTATGGCTGGTTGTTTTGTGGTCGTGAAACTGGGGCGGTTGGACAGCCGGACCTTTCTGGCCCCTTTGATCTTTGGCAATACCGGCAATCTGGGTCTGCCTCTCGCGCTCTTCGCCTTTGGTGAGACCGGGCTGGGCTATGCAGTGGTTGTTTTTGCGGTCATGGCCATTCTGTCATTCACCATCGGCATCTGGATGGTCGCCGGCGGCGGGTCACTGCGACGTTTGGTCCAGGAGCCGCTGGTCGCGGCCACCCTGCTGGGCGCGCTGTTTTTGTGGCAAGGCTGGCAGACACCACCCTTTCTGACCAACGCAATCGAGTTGATCGGGCAAATGGCGATTCCCATGATGCTGATCACACTTGGCGTGGCAGTGGCACGGCTGGAAACCAATGCGATGTCGCAGGCGGTGGTGCTCTCTGTGGTGAAATTGGTGTTATGTCTGGTCTGTGGCTGGCTGACGGCGCGCTGGTTCGGGCTTGATCCGGTCGCCGCTGCTGTCCTGATGGTGCAGGTTGCGACACCTGGTGCTGTCACCTCCTATCTGCTGGCCGAAAAATACGGGGCCGATGCCCAGCCTGTCGCGGGGCTGGTGGTCGCCTCGACGCTTTTGTCGGTGGTCGCTTTGCCGCTTATCCTTGCATTTGTGATCTGAAACAGCCGCCTTGGGGATTCCCAGACTGATCCATTCGCGCTATGGTTGGAAAAAACAAAGACAAGCGAGAGGCAGATGAGCAGTTTCTTTCGCGTGGCGGCATGTGTGCTGTTGTTGGGCAGTTGCAGCGGTGGATCGGGAGAATTCTCGGCCCCACGCAACCTTGATGACGCCTGCAGTATCGTGTCAGAGCGCCCGCAATACCTACGCGCCTTCAGGGCGGCGGAACGCAAATATGGCGTACCCGTCCCCTCGATGATGGCGATGATCTATCAAGAGAGTAAATTCATCGGCAATAACCGCACGCCGCATCGCTATGCGCTGGGCGTCATTCCGGTGGGGCGGCAATCGTCCGCCTTTGGCTACAGTCAGGCGCTGGACGGCACATGGGAAGAGTATCAGGACGGCCCCGGTGGTCGTCGTGCCCGCCGTGACGATATCGATGATGCGGCCGATTTCATGGGCTGGTATATGGTCCAGACCGTGGCAGAGACCGGCGTGCCGATCACCGATACCCGCAATCAGTATCTGGCCTATCATGACGGGCGCACCGGGTTTAACCGGGGCACTTGGCGCAGCAAAAGCTGGCTGGTCCGCATCGCCGGTGAGGTCGAAGCGCGCGCGGTCATGTATGACCAGCAGCTGCGCGGTTGCCGCAAGCGCTAAACGGATCAGGGCGGCCCGCTGGACCGCCCCTTTTTCCTAGCCGCCGCGCTTGCGCGTCTCGGCCCTGATGTTGAACAGGATGTCGCCGATACTGCCGCCTGCGACCAGATCGTTCAGGATCACCGTCGTCTCAACCCCCAGATCGTCGGTGACAATCCATTGCCGCAGCTCGACCGGGTTGGCGGTAAAGACCATCTGGATGTTACCATACTGCGGGTTATCGGGGTCCTGCGCTGTGACCGTTGTCGTCGTGCCGTCATAGGCCGTGTTCGTCACCATCCGGGCGCGCCCGAGGTCGACGTTTGGCGCCAGAATGATGCTCAGCGGGGTCTGGTTCAGCGGATAACGCTCTGGCCCGGTGTTGGAGCGGGCATCAAATACCGCCAATTGCCCGCCGCTGGCCATGACCATGGATTCCGACGGTGGGTTGTATTCAAACCGGATACGCCCCGGACGTTTGATGTAGATCTGCCCGGTATAAAGCGTGCCGTCAGAATTGATCTGCGTAAAGCCGCCCTGCGCTGTCTGAAGCTGGTTCAGATAGGCGGAAATCTGGCTCAGGCTGAGTTGCTGGGCTGATGCGGCGCCAGCGTAAACCGCCAGCAGTGCAGCGATGATGTAAGTGAGGATACGTTTGCTCATGGACCTTACCTATGTGTTCGGATGCGGGTTTGCATCCTTTCGACAGGACAGACAACAGCATGGCCCCCACCGTTAGGCGATATCACGCCGCCTGTTTCCCGATAACACCGCAGTATTCCAAGGGTTCCGTTTGCAGGGATATGCCATAGCTGTTGCACCAGCACTCCTCGGTGAAACATCGCATTCAGGATGACACATCGGTGTTGCGCAGACAGGTCGTGCAGGCGCGATCAGCGCAACCAGACCTCGACCCTGGCGTAATCGGCCGCAGCAACCTGACCATCAACACAGGTCGTCTGCGCGACATCGCCAAATCCGAAAGAGGATACACTATTGCCACCGGCAGACAGGGCATCGCCAGCAAGCGCCTCAAACGCGGCGGCAATATCGGCCGCTGCGGTGGTGGATGCGACAATTGCGGCCTCGCTCCCTTCCGTGGACTGGCCAAGACCGACAAACAGAACCTCGCGCCCCTGATTTTCAGGCAAGCCGATGGTGGCGACCAGATCCAGCAATGCGGCACGGTTCCACGCACCTTCGGGGCCGCTTGTGGCGCCGCCGATCATTGTGGTCGACAGCCGGTCTGCTGAAAACAGCGCCTGGAACATCGCACCTGCCGCAACCCGCTGTGCATCATTGAGGCTGGCATCCAGCAACCCGCCAAGACGGGTATTCTTGATGCTGGCATCCTGCAGAATGGCATTGGTATCGAAAAAGCCCTCGCGCGCCACAAGGCGCTGCGCGACATCGCTGGTTGCGAAATCAAAGACCTCTGCCGTCAGCGCACCGGCGCTGTCGACACCTGACGCCAGCGCAGGCCGCACGAGTGGATAGTCACCCGACAGAATGTTGAATGTTGTCGGCGCTGCGGAAATACCGCAGGCACCCGCCACCGGAACAGTGATGTCCATATCTGCCTCAGCGGTTTCGACAATGCTGACGCTGCCCGGGAACTGCAGGATGGAGGCCGCAATACCCGCCTGATCCGCCATCGTCAGGACGTTGGCCGAAACGGTCTTGCCAGCC
>JAHDGO010000059.1:8498-9358 GCA_020627605.1 Yoonia sp. | reverse complement strand
GACGTATCTGGCCGCTATACCGCATTGACCAAGGCGTTCCGGCTGTTTTTGCAATCCGCCATGCTGGGGCTTGGGGCCTATCTGGTATTGCAGAACCAATTGTCAGCCGGCGCGATGATCGCGGGGTCTATCCTGCTGGGCCGCGCCCTTGCGCCGCTGGAACTGCTGGTCGGGCAATGGGCCGTGTTCCAGCGCGGACGTGAAGGCTGGCGCAATCTGGCTGTGCTGCTTGGGCAAATCCCCGAAGAGGCCGCACGCACCAACCTGCCCAAACCAAAGGCGCATTTGCGGGCAGAACAGGTCACCGTTGTCCCGCCCGGCGAAGCACAAGCCGCCCTGCGCATGATCAGTTTTGACGTCCAGCCGGGACAGGCCGTCGGCGTGATCGGCACCTCTGGTGCTGGCAAATCCACCCTCGCACGGGTGTTGACCGGTGTCTGGCATCCGGCCGGCGGCAAGGTGCGTCTGGATGGTGCTGCACTGGATCAATACGACCCCGATGTGCTGGGCCAGCACGTGGGCTATCTGCCGCAGCGGGTGCAGCTGTTTGACGGGACCATCAAGGAAAACATCGCCCGCATGACGATGCAGCCAGACGATGCCGCCGTTGTCGCCGCCGCCAAATCCGCCGCCGCGCATGAGATGATCCTGAAGCTGCCAGACGGCTACGACACCCGCGTTTCAGCGACAAGCGGGCGCTTGTCCGGCGGGCAGATCCAGCGCATTGGTCTGGCCCGCGCGCTTTATGGTGACCCGGTTGTTGTGGTGCTGGATGAACCAAACTCCAACCTCGACAACGACGGGTCCATCGCGCTCAATCAGGCGATCCGCGCACTGAAAGCACAGGCGAAAATCGTGTT
>JAHDGO010000059.1:0-8488 GCA_020627605.1 Yoonia sp. | reverse complement strand
CTGAAAGCGCAGGGGAAAGTTCATCATGGCGCATCGCCCCTCGGCAGGAATGCGATCTGCTGCTGGTGATTGAAGGGGGCGCGCGCCGTGCCTTTGGTCCCAAGGATGAGGTCTTGCGCGAAATGGTCGCCAATCACGATGATATCCAGCGGAGCAGTGGCAAGGCCGGAGGTGTCTCATGACCGACACGACAGGGCGCTGGTCCGCGCGACGCCATCTGATGCTTGGCCTGCTGACGCTTCTTTTTCTCGTGGGTGGTTTTGGCACCTGGGCCGTGACCGCGCGGATTACCGGTGCGGTCATCACCTCTGGCCAGATCGAGGTCGACCGCAACAGGCAGGTTGTCCAGCATCCCGATGGCGGCGTGGTCGAGGAAATTCTTGTCGACGAAGGCGATACCGTCAGCGAAGGGGATATGTTGGTGCGGCTCGACGCCACGGTGCTCCAATCCGAACTCGCCGTGGTCGAGGCGCAGCTGTTTGAGCTTCTCTCGCGCCGCGCAAGGCTAGAGGCAGAGCGTGACGATACTGCCAGCCTTAGCTTTGATCCGATCCTGACCGAAAACGAAACGCCAGAGGTGACAGCGCTCATGGCCGGGCAACAGCGCCTGTTTGAGGCGCGCCTCGAATCCAATCACAGCTCGGTGGAGCAGCTGAGTCAGCAACGCGCGCAGATTGCCAGCCAGTTGAACGGGATCGCGGCGCAGCAGGCCGCGCTGGACACCCAGCGCGGGCTGATTGCACAAGAACTGGCCGACCAGCAAAGCCTGTTTGATCGGGGACTGGCACAAGCTGGCCGCGTGCTGGGCCTGCAACGTGAAGAGGCTGACCTTCTGGGGAAAACCGGTGATCTGACAGCGCAGGCCGCACAAGCGGCAGAGCGGATGACAGAGATCGAGTTGCAGATCCTCGGGCTGGCCACCACCCGCCGTGAAGAGGCGATCACCCGCCTGCGCGATCTGGAATTCAATCAGCTGGAACTGTCAGAACGCAGGCGGACCCTGCGCCGCCAGCTTGACCGGCTGGATATCCGCGCGCCTGTCGCCGGGATCGTCTATGGCCTGCAGGTCTTTGCCGAACAATCGGTCATCCGCCCTGCCGACACGGTGCTTTTCCTGATCCCCCAGGACCGCCCGCTGGTGATTGCCACGCAGGTGCAGGTTGTGGATGTAGACCAGATTTACGTCGGACAGGATGTGACCTTGCGCTTTTCCGCCTTTGATCAGCGGCGCACGCCGGAGCTTTACGGCACCGTCACCCTCGTCTCTGCCGATGCCTTTCAGAACGAAACATCCGGCCAGTCATTCTATCGCGCGGAGGTGCAGCTGAACGACGGCGAAATTGACCGCCTGCCCACCGACCTGACCCTGATCCCCGGCATGCCGGTTGAGGCATTCGTGCGCACCGCTGACCGCAGCCCGCTGGATTATCTGATCAAGCCGCTGGCAGATTACTTTACCAAAGCGTTCCGCGAGACGTGATTGCGCCGCCTGCGATTGCCCGCTAGCGTCCGGGCAAATCAAAGGAGAGCCGCAATGAGCGTGATCGAAGACAAACTTGCCGAACTTGGCGTCACATTGCCCGACGCCCCTGCGCCTGCCGCCAACTATGTGCCTTATGTCATCGCCGGTGACATGGTCTATGTCTCTGGCCAGATCTCTGCCGACGCCGATGGCATGATCACCGGGAAGTTGGGTCATGACATGGAACCTGACGCTGGCGCCGCAGCGGCCAAGACCTGTGCAATCAGCCTTCTGGCACAGCTGAAGGCCGCCTGCGGTGGCGACATCGACCGGCTGGTGCGGGTTGTCAAACTGGTGGGCTTTGTCAATTCGACCCCGGCTTTTGGCGATCAGCCCAAAGTGATCAATGGCGCGTCGGACTTTCTGGTCGCCGCACTGGGTGACAAGGGCCGCCACGCGCGCTCTGCTGTCAGTGCCGCCAGCCTGCCCTTTGGCGTCGCCGTCGAAATCGAAGGCATCTTTCAGATCAAATGAGCCTGCCTGAAAGCTTCTTCGCCCGGCCCATCACGCACCGCGCCCTGCATGACCGCAAGGCAGGGCGGGTGGAAAACAGCCTCAAGTCCATTCAGGCGGCCCTTGATGCCGGCTATGGGATCGAGATTGATCTGCAAATGTCGCAGGACGGCCACCCGATGGTCTTTCATGACGACCTGCTGGACCGGCTGACGGCCGAAAGCGGGCCGGTGCGCGCAAGAACCCGTGCCGCGTTGGAGCAGATACCGTTAAAGGATGACGGCAGCACAATCCCGGCGCTGGACACTGTCCTGGCGTTGGTAGCCGGGCGTGTGCCGCTGCTGATCGAGATCAAGGATCAGGACGGTGAAATGGGCCCTGACGTGGGCCCGCTTGAAAAGGCCACTTGCGCGCTTCTGCGCGATTATCAGGGCGATGTCGGTCTAATGTCCTTCAATCCTCATGCCGTGGCCGTCTGTGCCGCAGAGGCACCGGATATCCCGCGCGGCATCACGACCTCCAGCTACCGTCCCATTGACTGGCCCAGCGTGCCACAGGCGACCGGCGACATCCTGCGCGAGATACCGGACTACGACCGGGTTGGTGCCTGTTTCATCAGTCACGAAGCCACCGATCTGGATCGGCCGCGCGTCGCCGAACTCAAATCCCGCGGCGCGCAAATCCTGACGTGGACAATCCGGTCTGCCCTGCAAGAGGCCGAAGCGCGCCGCATTGTCGATAATGTGACATTCGAAGGCTATCTGGCTTGACCCCACCGCGCGGGCGCACAAGTTGCACCCCATGACAGAGACACCGATTGCCGTCACCGTGCACCCCAGCCTTGCCGCGATCCCGGCGGGCGATTGGGATGCCTGCGCCTGCCCCGAGGCGGCAGATGGCGGTCGCCCGGCCGATCCTTTCACGACATATCGGTTCCTCAAGGCGCTGGAGGACAGCGGCTCTGTCGGGGCGGGCAGCGGGTGGCAACCGCAATATCTGACAGCAGAACGCGACGGGCAGTTGATTGCCGCAGCGCCCCTCTATGCCAAGGGTCACAGTCAGGGCGAATACATCTTTGATCACAACTGGGCCCATGCCTATGAGGGCGCAGGCGGGCGATATTACCCAAAACTGCAGATTGCCGTGCCGTTCACCCCTGCCACAGGGCGGCGTTTCCTGACCCGACCGGGTTATGAGGCAATGGGTATGGGCGCACTGGTGCAGGGCGCGGTGCAACTGGTGGATCAGAACGATATCTCATCACTGCATGCGACATTCTGCACCGAAGCCGAGGCGCTTGCAGGCGCGGAAATGGGCCTATTGCACCGGATTGGGCAGCAATATCACTGGGAAAACGACGGCTATGCCGATTTTGACGGGTTTCTCGCGGCCCTGTCCAGCCGCAAGCGCAAGACATTGCGCAAGGAACGCAGGCAGGCCCACGACTTTGGCGGAGAGATCATCGCCCTGACCGGTGACCAGATAACAGAGGCCCATTGGGATGCCTTCTGGGTTTTCTATCAGGACACCGGCGCGCGCAAATGGGGCACCCCCTATCTGACACGCGATTTCTTTCGGCAGGCGCATGCGACGCTGCGCGATGATCTGCTGATGGTGCTGGCCCTGCGCGACGGGCGGGCCGTGGCCGGGGCGCTGAACTTTATCGGGCGCGAGACGCTTTATGGCCGCTACTGGGGCTGCACCGAACACCACCCCTGCCTGCATTTCGAACTTTGCTATTATCAGGCCATTGATTTCGCCATTCAGCACGGCCTGCAACGGGTCGAGGCCGGGGCGCAGGGCGAACACAAGCTGGCACGGGGATATCTTCCGGTCGCCACACATTCACTGCATTGGTTTGGCGATCCGGGTTTCAAAGACGCCGTGGCGCGCTATCTGGCAGCCGAACGCGATGCGGTTGATCACGAAATCGAAGTGCTGACCAGCTATGGCCCGTTTCGCAAATCAGACGTGGAGGAACACCAATGACCGATAAACTGACACCTGCCGAACGCAGCGAACAGATCGACCCCCTTCTGGCCAGCGGCTGGGCGATGGTCAACGGGCGCGACGCGATCCACAAGACATTTGTCTTCAGGAACTTTGTCGAGGCGTTCGGGTTCATGACCCGCGCAGCCCTCTGGGCAGAGAAATGGAACCACCACCCCGAATGGTCGAATGTCTATAAAACTGTCGAGGTTACCTTGACCACACATGACGCAGATGGCCTAAGCGCGCTCGACGCCAAACTGGGCGCAAAGATGAATACACTCGCAGGAGACTGACGTGGACGACCTGATGAATACCGTGATCTGGGACGGCAAGACGCTCTCGGATCTGTTGACGTTTGAATTTCTGGCTTCGGCGGTTGGCAGTGTTGTGGCCGCCATTCTGATCCTGCTGGCCGGTTTTGTGATCGGTGGCTGGGTCCGGCGCAGGCTGGTGTCACTGGGTGGCAAGCATGCCCATCTTGATGTCACCCTGTTCAACTTTCTGGGCAATGTGGCGCGCTATGTCGTCATCGCCTTTGCCTTTCTCTTCGTGCTCAACACATTCGGGGTGCAAACGACGTCATTTGTGGCCGTTATCGGCGCTGCGGGTCTGGCCATCGGTCTGGCCTTGCAGGGTACGCTGTCAAATGTGGCCGCCGGTGTGATGATCGTTTTCTTCCGCCCCATCAAGATCGACGATTTTGTCGAGGTGAGCGGCCAGATGGGCACGGTTAAGGATATCACCCTGAATTTCACTGAACTGGCCTCTATCGGGAATGTGCAGATCATCATCCCCAATTCCGAGGTTTGGGGAAACACCATCGTCAACTATTCCAGCTACCCGCTGCGCCGGGCTGAATGGACCTTTGGCGTGGGCTATGGGGCGAACCTCAAACAGGCAGAGGACACGATCCGCGACACGATCATGGCCGACGCGCGTTCACTGGCAGAGCCAGAGCCGTTCATTCAGGTCAACAACCTCAATTCCAGCTCTGTCGATTTTCTGGTGCGCGTCTGGTGCAACAGCGGCGACTATTTCGCCTATCAGGCTGATATGAAGCGCCGCGTGAAAGAGGCGCTGGATGCCAACGGTGTCGACATCCCGTTCCCGACGCGCACGATCGTGCATCAGAACGCCGGTGCCGACGACACGGTCGACGCCTGAGGCGGGAAACGAAAAGGGCGGCCAACGGGCCGCCCTTTGACTTATTCCATCGCCGCGAGCAGTGTTTCGCCGGCAGAGATTTCGCAAGTGCCGGGGCTTTCCTCGACGTTAAGGATCAGCACAGTGCCATCCTCCACCAGCATCGAATACCGCTTGGACCGGTCGACGAAACCGACTGGTGCCGCGCTGAAGTTCATGCCGATGGCTTTGGTGAATTCGCTTTCAGCATCCGCCAGCATGGTGATGCCCGTGTCAGTGGCCTGCGTGCTTTCGCCCCAGGCTTGCATGACAAAGGGGTCGTTGACCGCGATGCAGATGATCTCATCGACGCCCTTTTCCATAAACTGATCATATGTGACCATAAAGCTGGGCACATGCGCGGTTGAACAGGTGCCGGTAAAGGCCCCCGGCAGACCAAAGATCACGACCTTGCGGCCTGTCAGCTTTTCGGCCAGCACGATCTGTTCCGGTCCTTCCCCGCCCATCTGTAGCAAGGTTGCATTCGGCAGCGTGTCGCCAGTTGTAATTGTCATGTCATAAGCCCCTGTTCGCATTGTATGCCTGCAGGCTTCACATATAGAGTGCGGCAAAACAAGGCCAAGGACGCAAGGGAACAGACCCATGACCAAAGTGATCGTGATCGGCGCAGGCCAGGCCGGGGCCGCCCTTGTGGCCAAGCTGCGCACACTGGGGTTTGACGGGCAAATCACCCTGATCGGGGCCGAAAAGGTCCCCCCCTATCAGCGCCCGCCGCTGTCCAAGGCCTACCTCTTGGGTGAGATGGTGGAAGAGCGGCTTTATCTGCGTCCAGCCGAATTTTATGCCGACAACGATATCACCCTGCGGCTGAACACGCGCGTGACGGGCATTGACCGTGCGGCCAGATCAGTGACCCTCGATGATGGTGAGGTTATGCACTACGACCATCTGGCCCTGACCACAGGCGCGCATCCACGCACCTTGCCTGCGGCCATTGGCGGGACCCTCGACAACGTTTTCGCGGTGCGCGATCTGGCCGATGCTGATGCAATGGCCCCGGCCTTTACCTCAGGCAAACGCGCATTGATCATCGGCGGCGGCTATATCGGGCTGGAGGCCGCAGCCGTGGCCAGCAAACGCGGCGTGCAGGTCACGCTGGTCGAAATGGCCGACCGTATCCTGCAACGTGTTGCAGCACCGGCCACCTCTGATTATTTCCGCGCCCTGCACAGCGCCCATGGTGTCGACATCCGTGAAGGTGTCGGGCTGGAGCGGCTGACAGGCGACGGCCATGTAACAGGCGCGGTTCTGACCGACGGCACAACACTGGACATCGACTTTGCCGTTGTGGGCGTCGGCATCGCGCCAGCGACGATCCTTGCGGAAAGCGCGGGTCTGGACGTGGGCAACGGGATCACGACAGATGCCTATGGGCGCACGTCTGACCCGGCGATCTGGGCGGCTGGTGATTGCGCCTCTTGCCTGTTCAAGGGCCAGACGATCCGTCTGGAAAGCGTCGGCAACGCCATTGATCAGGCAGAGGCCGTGGCGGCCAATATCGCCGGGGCGCATGCACCCTATGATCCCAAGCCATGGTTCTGGTCAGATCAATACGACTGCAAACTGCAGATTGCCGGGCTGAATATCGGCTACACGGATGTTTATGTCCGCAAGGGCGATGCGCCGGGGGTGCAGTCCAACTGGTACTACGGCGGTGATACACTGCTGGCCGTCGACGCCATGAACGACCCGCGCAACTACATGATCGGCAAGCGGCTGATCGAGGCCGGGCGCAGCCCGACCCCCGCCCAGATCACCGACCCTGCGACGGATATGAAGGCGCTGCTCAAACCGTGAGGATCATCGGCGGCACCCACCGTGGCACAGCCCTGACCCCGGTGGGCAAAGGCGATGATGCGGCACATCTGCGCCCGACCAGCGACCGGGTGCGCGAGAACCTGTTCAACGTGCTGCAAGGCGGGCGCTTTGGTGATCCGATCACGGGCGCAAGGGTGCTTGACCTTTTCGCCGGCACAGGCGCATTGGGGCTGGAGGCCCTGTCGCGCGGTGCAGCCCATGTCACTTTCGTTGACAGCGGGCGGGTGGCCCAGCAACTGATCCGCGCCAATATCGCCAAGCTGCGGCGGCAGGATGACACCGCCGTTGTCGGTGGGGATGCGACGCGCATCCCCACCGGTCAGCCCTGCGATCTGGTTTTCCTTGATCCGCCCTATGGGCGGGGTCTGGGGGGCAAGGCACTTGCCGCTGCCCAGGCCGCTGGCTGGATCGGTCCGGATGCGCTGATCATCTGGGAAGAGGCGACGGCCCAAATCGCGCCAGCCGGGTTCACCGGTCTGGATCAACGCCGCTACGGCGATACCTGGATAACGGTGATGCGCCATGACGCCTGAACTGGTGATTTTCGACTGCGACGGTGTGCTGGTCGACAGCGAGCCTGCCACGGATGTGGTTATTTCAGATTTCCTGAACCACCACGGGTTGCCCGTCACCCCGGCAGAGGTACACCGCCTGTTTGTCGGCGGCACCATGCAATCCGTGGGCGAAGAGGCGATGCGCCGTGGTGCGACGCTGCCAGAGGACTGGCTTGATCAGCTTTATGGTGCGGTCTTTGACCGGTTGCGGGCTGGTGTGCCGGTGATTGCCGGGGTCACAGACCTGCTTGACCGGTTGGAGCAGGCCGGGATCAGGGTCGCCATCGCCTCCAACGGGCCGGTGGAAAAGATGCAGATCACCCTGCGGCCCACCGGGCTGTGGGACAGGTTCGCCCCGCATATCTATTCCGGCCATGATCACGGGCCAAAACCGGCACCTGACATGATCCTGCGGATCATGGCCGATGCAGGGGTGACACCGGGTAAGACAGTGATGATCGACGACAGCGCACCGGGCTGCCGGTCGGCGCAGGCCGCAGGGATCACCTGTTTTGGCTATGTTGCTGACGGTGATCCGGCCCGGCTGGATGGCACTGGCGCGACCCCGGTGACATCAATGCAGGCCATTGCGCAGGCGCTTGATTTGCCCTGATACGGCTCAGGCGCTAGAATTGGCGCCATGACGGATGCCACAGATTTTGCCAGCGTGCCGCTTGTCAGCCGGGACAAAGCCCCGGCACTGCCCCTGCCCGCCCCGGTGCCCTTCGGCGCGCCGGTACTGATCAGCGATTGCGTGAACCCGCTGGCGGGTGAAACCTTGCTTAGTCTTCTGTGGAAACGGATGGATCAGCCCGACCCGTAAGGCAACTACATCAACGCGGCGGGCGCTACCCACCATCCCATTTCGGCCACCTGAATAATGCGGGCCACATGGCGCGCCGTTGCCATATCCTTGACCAGACCGAAACTGGTGGCCCCCGATCCC
>JAHDGO010000058.1:1903-9389 GCA_020627605.1 Yoonia sp. | reverse complement strand
AGGATAAAGATCGACAGGATCGCCCAAGACACCGACAAAGCAGGTGAGAACCGTTCGATCATCAGGCACCAGACCAGAACACCGATTGGCATGATGTAGAACAGCCCGGCCAGAAAGATCGGCAGTGGCGACGGCACCGTCAAAAGCGGCGCGTCGGGGTCATCGACCGCAATCTCGGGGTAGCGGCGCGACACCCAGATCAGACCCACATAGATGGCCAGCAACAAAAGCGCGGTCGCAAGCAATGCATTGTCGCCAAAGATGGCACCCAGCCCCTGAAACAGAAGATAAAGCCCATAGGCGACGCCCGAAATGATGATGATGGTCAGAACAGACCGCATCAGCCGCTGCGTGCCTGTATGGGTCACGGTCCGTTCCAGCACGGACATGCGGCCTTTCAGTGCTTCGATATGCACGATGCAATAGAGGCCAAAGTAGGAAATGAACGCTGGCACAAAGGCGTGCGTGATCACCTCGAAATAGCTGATGCCGACAAACTCGGCCATGAGAAAGGCTGCAGCCCCCATGATGGGCGGCATGATCTGCCCATTGATGGATGACGACACCTCGATCGCGCCTGCCTTTTCGGGTGTAAAGCCGACGCGCTTCATCAGTGGAATTGTAAAGGTGCCAGTGGTGACAACATTCGCAATCGCAGAGCCGGAAATCATGCCGGTCAGCGCTGATGAAATGACCGCCGCCTTCGCTGGCCCGCCGCGCAGGTGCCCAAGCAGACCGAAAGACAGCTGGATGAAATAGTTACCCGCGCCGGCCTTGTCCAAAAGGCTGCCGAACAGGACGTAGAGAAAGATAAACCCGCTGGAGACACCAAGCGGCAGCCCAAAGACACCTTCGGTCGACAGCCACATATGTTCGGTAAACCGGTTCAGCGACAGCCCGCGATGCGAGATGATTTCAGGCATGTAGGGCCCAAGAAACGCGTAGGCAATGAAGACCAGACCGATGATGACCATCGGTATGCCAAGGGCACGGCGGGTCGCCTCCAGCAGCAGGGCCATGCCGGTAAAGGCGATGACGTATTCCAGTGTGGTGCGTGACCCACCAGACCGCAACACGACGCTTTCATAGTTCAGCACAGTGTAAAGGCAGGCCGCCACCGCAAGCAGACACAAGATGATGTCGAGGATCGGCAGTTTGTCACGGCGCGACCTGGCCGTGGCGGGAAAGGTCAGGAACGCCAGTGCCAGCGCAAAGGCGAGGTGGATGGAACGCTGGACAGTGTCGTTGAGGATGAGGAAATCGAACCAGAACGGAAATGGCGACGCGATCCAGAGCTGGTAGACCGACCACAGCAGGGCCACGGCCACAATCGCCCTTTGTGCATTGCCTTTCAGACGGCGCCCGCCCAGATCATTTTCTTCAATCAGGCGCGCAGCACTGTCTGGCTGCGTTTGATCAGCTTGCGCGGACTGGGACATCATCACAATTCCTTAAAAAAGCGCCCCGCCGAGGCGGGGCGCATAAGTCAGGGAGGTATTAGTCGATCAGTCCGACTTCGCGGAAATAGCGTTCCGCGCCTGCGTGATAGGGCGCTGTGCGTCCTGCCGTTGCTGCCGTTTCCATTTGCACCGCGTTGAACATCGGTGATTGCGCCTTGAAGGCCTCAAAGTCATCAAACACCGCTTTGGTCATGTGGTAGATGACATCCTCTGGCGCATTCGCGCTGGCGTTGATGGTCGCCGGTGTACCCCAGCTGACGATCTCTTCATCCTGCCCGGCGTATGTGCCGGCCGGAATGACAACCGGGATGACATATGGCTGCTCTGCCATCATGGCCTGCACCACCTCATCGTCCCAGCTCAGCACCCGTGCGTCGCAGGTGTTGGTGGCTTCGAGGATAGATGCAGCCCCGACGGCGGTCGGGTAGAAGAAGGCATCAATCTTGCCGTCACACAGCGCCTGCGCCTGCTCTTTCGATGTCAGCTTGGTTTCCTGCTGAAAGAATGTATCCGCAGATACGCCGTAGCGATCCAGCATGGAATAAACCTGTGCCTCGGTCCCGGAGCCCGCGTTGCCGGTGTTCACGATCTTGCCTTCCAGATCCATGATGGATTCGATGCCGGTGTCGGCACGTGTCACGATATGTGCGGCATCGGCATGCAGCGAGAACATGAAACGCAGGTCTTCGTTTGCGCCGTCCGCTTCGAACTGGTCAGTGCCGTTCCATGAATGGAACTGCCAAGCGGACATCGCGATGCCGACATCCAGATCACCCACCTGAATGGACCGCATGTTGGCCACGGACCCGCCTGTGGATTCCACAGTGCAACGGATGTTGTGCCCGTTGTCTGCGCGGCTTTTGTTCAGAAAGTTGCAGATGAACCCGCCGGTCGGATAGTACCCGCCACCGATCCCGGCGGTGCCGATGTTGATGAACTGCCGTTCCTGCGCAGACGCGCCGCCTGATACGACCATTGCGAGGCTAAGTGCTGCCCCGAATTTAGCAAATTTTCCCATGTCTTGAACTCCCGTGTTAGACTGTATGTTGGATGTGAGTGATGCCGTTCAGCCGCCCCTTCTGAGAAAGGCGGCAACCTCTTTCTGGGTTGTTTCGATGTGCTGTCGCAGGGCTGCGACGGCGGTTTTGATGTCGCCTGCTTCGCAGGCCATCAGGATGTCGTTGTGCTCTCGCATGGGCCGCTCCAGACCGCTCGCGGTTGAGACGAGCACCCGCAGAAACTGACCGAGCCGCGCCTCGACGTCATTGATCATGTTCAGCAAGGGTTGGTTGCCGCTTGGCTCGTACAGCATGTGGTGAAAGCGCCTGTTCATCTCGCTCCACTGCGCGACCTCGGTGCGTTGTGCGTAGTCCGTCAGATGGGTGCGCATATCGCTGAAATCAGAGGCGATCATGTTTGGAATGGCCAGTTCCAGCGCGCGGCATTCCAACGCAATGCGGATATCGAGAAGCTGAAGGACCTCACCCTCGGAATATTGCCTGACGGTCGCGCCCTTGTTGCGTTCGAACGTGACGAGGTTTTCCACCTCGAGACGGCGGAGCGCCTCGCGTACCGGAATTTTGCTGATGCCGAATTTCTTTGCGATTTCATCCTGCCGCAACGGCGCACCCGGCTGCAACTCTCCGGCCAGGATCGCAGCACGAATGTCTTTGTAAACCGGATCTGCGGCAGCGTCGGTCATGTCAGCGTTCCCATCAGTGTCGGATTTGATCGTTGCAAATCGTATACGATATTGTCAAGATATATCACGAAGCTGAACTTGCTGACTTGACCGAAAGCCTTTGTCAGGCCGATTTATGACTGGAAATACAAACACATGACCACATCCTCTGCAGTTGTTGTTGGCACCGGCATCATTGGTATCGCGACCGCTTACTACCTTGCGAAGACTCACGGCATGACGCGCATTACCCTGATCGACCGGGGTCAGCCGATGGCGTTTACCTCTGCGCAGTCTGGCGAAAACTATCGCAACTGGTGGCCACACCCTGCGATGGTGGCCTTTACCAACCGCAGTATCGATTTGCTTGAAGAGATCGCGCGCGACAGCGGCAACCGGATCAACATGAACCGGCGCGGCTATGCTTTGGCGACCCGCAGCGACAACATTGACCCGTTAGTGACACAGCTGCATGACGGCCTTGGCAGTCGCGCTGATGAACTGATCCGCTTTCACCGCGCAGCGTCGTCAGACACCTATGCCCCATTCGTCGCACCTGACTGGGAGGGCGTGCCGGACGGGGTCGACATTGTGCAAAACCGCGCGCTGATCCAGGAACGCTTTCCGGGCTACGATCCTGAGGTGCAGACAGTGATCCATATCCGGCGCGGCGGCGACATCAGTGGCCAGCAATTGGGCATGTATATGCTCGATTTCCTCAAATCGGTTGGTGTGAAACGCATCATCGGTGATGTCACTGACATCGCGTGTGACGATGGCTACACCACCACCGTTGCAGGGCCGGATGGCGACGTGACCTTGCGGTCAGACTATCTGATCAATGCCGCTGGTCCTTTTGCCGGGCGGATTGCCGATATGCTTGATGTCACGCTTCCGGTCTACAATACGTTCCAGCAAAAGATCGCCTTCGAGGACCGCGAGGGTGCGATCCCCCGCACCATGCCATTCTCGATCGATCTGGATGGTCAGCAGATCGCCTGGACCGCAGAAGAACGCGAAATGCTTCTTGAAGATCCGGAGTTTGCATGGCTCGCCCAGGATATGCCGGGGGCCATTCACTGCCGCCCCGATGGTGGCGACGCCGGCAAGTGGGTCAAGCTTGGCTGGGCCTACAATGAAAAGCCGGAACAGGCCTCTACCACCCTGCCGCTGGATGACAACTTTCCCGACATTGTGTTGCGGGGGGCGTCGCGGCTGAACCCTGCGCTGACCAAATATATCGGGCAGCTTCCGCGCGCGATGCACCACTATGGCGGCTGGTACACGATGACCGAGGAAAACTGGCCCCTGATCGGCGCGATGGGTCCGCCCGGCGCCTTCATGAACTGTGCCTTGTCAGGCTTTGGAACCATGGCCGCCTGTGCCGCGGGGGAGCTTTGCGCGGCCTTGGTCTGCGATGCAGAGGTTCCGGACTATGCAGCGGGATTTTCCCTTGATCGCTATGATGACCCGGACCTGATGGACGTGCTGCGCGCCTCCAGCAAGGGCGTTCTATAGTCAGTCGTTTTGGCAGAGGGTCAGACCCTGTTGCGTGACGGTTCGTCAGGCCTGTCTTTGTCGTCAGGCGTCAGACCCCGCAGTCAATCCGAGATACGCCGTGTCCAGCATTTCCGCACCGCCCAGATCGTCCGGCAGAACCACAACGTCGCGCACCCTGCGGCCGACGAGCTGTGCCAGTTTTGGCTGACCGATCACCTTTGCGGGGACGGTAATCGCCATGCGCAATGCTGTCTCAAGCGGCACGCCGACGTGGTGCACCAGCCTTGCCACACCCATCCGCTGGGTCATATGGGCCCCTGCCAGATTGCCCTCGGCATTGATCAGCTTGCCATCTGCCAGCGTGATCTTATCGCCATAAAGCGTGAAGTGATCAGGCCCGCCCACCGTCGCCATGGCATCAGAGACAAGGAACATCAGATCGTCCCCGGGACGCGCGCGCAGGGCAAGCGCGATCATGCTGTCATCGACGTGATGCCCGTCGCAGATCAGCCCCGCTGGCACGGTTGAGTTGATAATGGCGCCGACCGCACCGGGGGCGCGGCTGGTCATCGGCGACATGGCGTTAAAGAGATGCGTGGCACAGGCTGCACCTGCCGCAATTGCGTCTTTCACAGCCTCTGCCGCAGCGTCGGTATGCCCGATTGATACAACAGCGCCCATAGCCGCCAGCGTCGCGATCTGGTCTGTGCTTGCTGCCTCGGGTGCAAGAGTGATCAGAACAGGCACATCCGCCGCGCGCAGACGTTCCAGAACCGCAATTGTGCGATGGTCCATGTGCCGGATATGCGCGGCCTGATGCGTGCCACGTCTGGCGACAGCGATATGCGGCCCCTCAATATGCAGACCGATCACACTGTCATGGCCCTTGGCAGCAAGGGCGGCTTCGGCGGCATTTTCAAGGATTTCAGGGGCGTCGGTGATCACCGTTGGCATCAGCGCCACAGTGCCGAACTGGCGATGTGCCGCTGCGACGGCCGCGATCCCGGCGGCGGTCGGCGTGGTGTTCAGCAGGACACCGCCCCCGCCATTGACCTGCAGGTCGACAAAACCGGGGGTAACGCAGCCCGCCAGCGCCGGCATGTCAGGGGTGGCGGGGCCAAGCGCCAGAACCTGCCCGTCGCGGACCTGCAGGGCGCAATCTCTATGCAGTCTTTCGCCATCAAAGAGACGATCCGGCGCGATCCAGTGATCGGTCATGTGCTGCCCCTTTCCGCGCCGCGCAGGGTCAGTGGGCCGGGCCGGTGGGTTGCGCATCTAAACATCCGTCACCGCCTGCCAGGCTGCATAGGCCGCACCGCGCGCGCCGCTCGTCTCGCCACCTGCGGCAAGCACAAGGCGCGGCATGCCAAAATCACCCATTTGCGCGCCCGCTGCTGCGGCGGTCAGATCATCGACCACACCGTCAATCCGTGACAGCCCACCGCCAAGCACGATCAAGTCCGGGTCTACTGTCAGCGTCAGTGTCAGGATCAGATCAGCGGTCAGATCACACCAGATGCCCCAGACCTCTTTCATGGCAGCGTGGCGTTGCGCCGCGATCAGCCTTGGCGTGACGGTGAGCCCGGTGAGATGCGCGGCAATCGCTGCCAGACCGGGCCCTGCGATGTAGGTCTCGATACAGCCGATCCGGCCGCAGCCGCAGCGCCGTACTGGCAGATCATGCCGCGCAATCAGATGCGCTGGCGCGGATGTATGACCGATTTCGCCACCTGTCAGTGTCGGGCCAGAGCGCAGCGCACCGTCCATCGCGATGCCGCCACCGATACCGGTGCCAAGGGTCAGTGCCGCAACAATGCCGTGCCCCTGTCCTTGTCCAAAGACCGCCTCTGACAAGGCCAGCGCACGGCAGTCGTTGAGGTATGTACAAGACCGCCCGATTGCCTGTTCAATATCGCCGGGCAGTGGCCGCCCTGTAGCGTTCAGATTTGCCGTCAGCGCCAGAACGGTCTGTGGATTGACCAGCCCTGCCGCCGCGATCCCAACTGGTGGCGTCCCCTTGGTGACATCGTCCGCCCAGCGCACCAGCGCCCCGACAGCAGCGACCAATGCATCGTAGTCCTGTGGTGTGTCGCACCGCTTGCGCGCGATGACCGCCCACGTGGCATCGAAAACCTGCGCTTCAATCTTGGTCCCGCCAAGGTCGATCCCGATTGCCGTCATGATGTTACCGGATAGTTTTGCCGGGCAGAGCAAACACCGCTTGGCGCGGTTTGTCCAACGAAAGCATTGGTCGGCGACAGGACACTGGCCTGCGCAGGGCAGCCTAGCGGAATTGCGGTGGACGTTTTTCCAGAAAGGCCGTCATGCCCTCGCGTTGGGCAGGAAGCCCGTAGAGCGCGTGATAGACCTGACGCTCAAACCGGAGGCCCGCGTGCAGGCCAACCTCTTCGGCTTCGTTCACGCAAGCGCGGGCCATCATGACGATGTCCTTGGGATAGCCTGCAATTGTCTCTGCCACCTCATGCGCGGTTTGCAGCAAATCACTGTCTGGCACCACACGACTGACAAGGCCCATCGACAGCGCCTCTTCCGCCCCGATCATGCGGCCGGTCAGGATCATGTCCATCGCCCGCGCCCGCCCCACAAGCCGTGTCAGCCGTTGGGTGCCGCCGATGCCGGGAATGCAGCCAATCTTGACCTCGGGCTGTCCGAACCTGGCGGATGCCCCGGCGATGATCACATCGCACATCATCGCAACCTCGCTGCCACCGCCAAGCGCGTAACCGGCCACCGCGGCAAGTTTCGGCGTGCGCAGCGCGGCGAATTTGTCCCAGCCAGCAAAGAAGGCCGTGTCATACATGGATGCGTAGTTTTGCGCGTTCAG
>JAHDGO010000058.1:0-1893 GCA_020627605.1 Yoonia sp. | reverse complement strand
ACAAAGCAGCCGACGGCCGGATCGCTGTCAAAACTCGTGGCGCAGGCCAGCACCTCTTCCATGACTTTTGTGTTGAGCGCATTCAGCGCGTCAGGGCGGTTGAACTGAATGGTGACGACGCGGCCTGATTGCGTGACCTTGATCGTCTCATAGGTGTGGTTCTGCATAGTCACCTCAGCTGTCCCAGATCGCGCCAAAGGCAGGAATGCCGCGCTGTTCCATGTCGTAGATCACCCGTTGTGTTAGTTTCTGGTTCGAGATGACGATCACGGCCTCGGCCCCGGTGTCCTGCACCGCTTGCAGGGCCAGCGCCGAGAGGTCCGGTTTGCCACGCGCATCGGTGTCCCAGATCAGCGGATCGTCGGTGTTGGCCACGATTTCATCCACCAGTTTGTCGCCATAGGTCTTGCGGGGTGACCGTGTGGACCAGATCAGCTTGTTGGGCACGTCATGCGCCAGCAGGTGCGGCAGGATCGGGCCAATCCCGCTGCCGGTGCCGACATAGACCACTTTCTTGAACAGGACCTCAATCCGCGCCACGCCCGATGTCGTGATGCCCTTGACCCAGACGTGGCTGGGTGGGTTGTCAATGAAACGCCCGGTCCAGTCCCCTGCCCGGCTGATGATCAGGCGATACCCTTGCGTTCCCGGGCTGGGGATATTGGCGAAAGAGTGCCATTCGCGCAGCGGATCGAGGCTGATGGCGTTGGAAGAGCCGGGAAATGGTGTGTCCCCATAGTCGAACCGCACCACAACGGCGTGCCCTGACGGTTTGTCAATTGTGACCGGCACCTTCTTCAACGTCATCCATGGCGCAACGATTGACAGGGTGATCAGGCACAAGAGCCAGAACGCGGGTGTCGCCATGAACGGCACGGCGGCATCACGCGCCATCGCCGCATTGTGCGCCCAGAACAGCGCCAAAAGCGACCACCCGGCAAAGCGGTGTACATGCTCAAACCGGTTGTGAAACTTCTGCCGGATCGGCCCGATGGCCGTGGCAATCATCGCAACCATCAAGCCGACCATCAGCGCGCTTAACCAAAGTGTCAGGGATGAGGCGTCACCGACGCCGCGCCAAGTGTTTGCGGCCAGACCGAAAAGCAGGAACGCAAACCACAGTGATCCCGCCACAGCGCCCCCTGAATGCAGCCCGCCGAAGTGAAACACCTTGCCCGCCGTCCAGCGCAGCCACAGTGGCCAGCTTGTCGGGATGCGCGTCGCGGTCCAGAACAGCAGGTTCACGACCCGCTGCTGCCGGATCAGAATAGCAAGGGTGAAGTTGATCAGCGCGATCTGCGCGATGGCCCCCACGTCAAAGACGCCCGCCGTGACCCAGTGCTGTCCCGCGATCCCGCTGACAAACACCCAGAGGTTGGCGATGGCCACAACGGCCGCAAGCCGCCGATACTCGATCAGCCAGGGATGCCGCGTGAACTTGCGAAGGTTGAAGCGCGCCGGGGCTTCGATATCGGTCATTTCCGTCGTCATTCCGCTGCATCCAGTGTTGTTGGAGCCAATGCGGCGGCGGCACGTTCCAGCAGCAGGCGCTTGTCGAGTTTGCCGCGCGGCGTCTTTGGCAGGACATCCATCGGCAGAATGACGGCAGGGCAACAGTAGTAGGGGAGCGTTGCCTGCACCGTCCGCATGGCCGCATCTGGGCTGACGTCGCCGGGGCTAACGAAAGCGCACAGCGTCCGGTCGTCAAATTTCAGAACAACCGCCTGTTTGCAGCCCGCGGTCGTCTCAATCGCGCGCGCCACGCCATCAAGCTCCACCCGGAAGCCACGGATTTTCACCAGATCATCGACCCGCCCAAAGTGCAAAAGCTCTCCCTCGGGCGTCCAGGCACCCAGATCGCGGGTATTGAACATCATATGGCCGGGGCGGAAC
>JAHDGO010000057.1:9165-9423 GCA_020627605.1 Yoonia sp. | reverse complement strand
GGCCTCTCTGTCGACCCTGGGCGGGCTTGTGTTTCTCAGCCACCAGTCAGGCGCATTTCTGGGCACGTGGCTGGGTGGCCGGATCTATGACATCTATGGCGATTACACGCCCATGTGGTGGGCCGCCGTGGTGCTGGGTCTGCTGGCGACATTGCTGCACCTGCCGATCCGAGAAACACCGGGGCCATTGGCCAAAGCGACGGGCTGAGTGGGCTACAACCGGCACTTCCTGACCGCAACAGGAATCGTCGCGGCGGT
>JAHDGO010000057.1:0-9155 GCA_020627605.1 Yoonia sp. | reverse complement strand
TACTTCTGGCGCAGAACATGCTGGCCTTTGCCCTGCCCCTGCTTGCGCTGGAGTTGAGCGGCCGTGGCACCGGCCTGGCGCTGATCAAGGGGGCTGGGTTTATCCCCAACATTCTGTTTGCGATCTTCGTGGGCGTCATCAATGACCGGATGCGCAAAGCGACGGGTTTTCGGCTCTACTGCGTTATTCTGGCGGTGCTTTGCATAACACTGTGGCTGTTTCTGCAGGCCGGCAGGGTCAATATTGCGGGACTTGCCCTGTTCATGATCGTGCTGAATGGCGTGGGCTATGCGCTGGGCAACCTGCAGTTCACCGTTCTGCGGCTGACCGTGGCGGAAACGCGGCTGAGTGACGCCACCGCTTTCAACAGTGCGATCAATGCGACGATCACGACCATCGGTCCCGCCGTGGCAGGGTTTGCCCTGCTGACCCTTGGACACTCAGGTCTGGTTGCCTGTGTTGCCCTGCTCCTTTGTGTCAGCGCATTGTTCGCCTTTCGTTTTGACCCGGCTGAACCGCCTCCTGCACCCAGCCCGTTCTGGCCCGCGCTGAAGGCCGGGTTTCAGGTGTTCGCCAAAAACCGCGAGTTGGTGATGATGACCTGCGCCGTTGTCCTGACCAATGCCGCATCCGGGGCGTTTCTGGTGGGGCTTTTGCTGAAACTGAAGGTGGGGTTGGACGCCAACGCGTTTGAGATCGGGCTGGTGTTGGCCGCGGCGGGTGTTGCCTCTGTCCTTGCGGCGAGTGTCGCACCACGTCTCAGGCGACATCTGGGGCGGCGAGCCGCATTCTTTTGGCCCATCTGGCTACTGGCTGCGATCTATCTGGCCACCGGCGCGGCCCCGTCGCTCGCGTTGATCTTTGTGCTCAGCTTTGCGGAAGGCGCGGTCATGTTGTTTTACGATATTGGCGTGTGGTCCTACCGACAAGAGAGCACGGACGCCGCCCATATGGGCCGCGTCGCCGGGATCACCGGTGCGATTTTCAAGCTGATGATGCCACCGGTTATCCTGCTGGCAGGCTGGCTGGCGGATGCAGAGGCGATCGCGGCTGTTTTCTGGATGGCGGCCGCGCTGAATGTCGCGGCAGCGCTGTTTCTGTCATATATTGCAGGCTGGGGCTGGCCGCGACGGATTGGCCCGGTCGCCCCCTGAACGCGCAACGCCCTTTACGCCCCTGCGCACAATTCCTATATGTTTGCTCAGGTATCATAAAGGCAACCTGACATGACCGAGAGCAATGCACAGCTGGAAGGCGCACCAATGATTGCGCCATCAACGACAGAGCATCCGCTTTACGAAGATATCGTGCAGGCGTGCAAATCGGTCTATGACCCTGAAATCCCAGTGAATATCTATGACCTTGGTCTGATTTACACCATCGACATCAAGGACGATAACGCCGTCAACGTGATCATGACGCTGACAGCCCCCGGCTGCCCGGTGGCCGGTGAAATGCCCGGTTGGGTTGCCGACGCGATTGAACCCCTGCCCGGCGTCAAGCAGGTCGACGTCGAAATGACGTTTGAGCCGCAATGGGGCATGGACATGATGTCTGACGAAGCGCGGCTGGAACTTGGCTTTATGTAAGGGCGAATGACCGCCCTCACCGAAAAGGACAAGATGATTGCCGGAGAGCTTTATCGCCCCGGCGATCCTGATCTGGTCGCGGCGCGCAAACGCGCGCAACAGCTGATGTCGGACTACAACCAGACCATCTATGGTCAGGATGACGCGCGTGATGCGATCCTTGGTCAGCTTTTGGGGACATTCACCAACGCCGTCATTCGCCCGCCCATCTATGTGGACTATGGCAGCAACATCCACCTCGCTGCCGGTGTGTTCTTCAACTACGGCTGCACCTTGCTGGATGTCTGCCCGATCACCATCGGGCAAGACACGCAAATTGGTCCTGGCACCCAGATCCTGACAGCAGATCACCCGCGCGATCCAAAGGTGCGGGCCGAGGGGCTGGAGTTCGGGCGCCCGATCAGCATCGGGGCCAACGTCTGGATCGGTGGCGGGGCGCTGATTTTACCGGGTGTCAGCATTGGTGACGACGCCGTGATCGGTGCCGGGGCCGTCGTGACCCGCGATGTGCCTGCCGGTGCAACAGCTGTGGGCAATCCGGCGCGTGTGCGGTGAAAACGGCTGGATGGGGCAACGCCTCAATTGGCGGAGATTGTCATGGGAAGGCAAATGCAGGCAGAGCTTTTGAGTTGCTAATATAGTAAGCAAACACATATGTTTGCTTTTATATTTCGCAAATGATATATCTTGCTTATGAACACGCACCCATCAGTTTCTGTCCTGACCGGCGATCTCATCCGATCGCGCACGGCATCGCCCGAAACCGTCAACATTGCATTTGACACCTTAAGTAAGGCTGCGATTGATTTCGGTCAGATGTGGGACATTGACCTGCGCTTTACCCGCTATCGCGGCGACGGCTGGCAGGTCTTGTTGTGCAAACCCGGTCTGACCCTGCACGCGCTGATCTTTCTGCGCGCACGCCTGCGCGCCGCGGATGCCGGGATCGACACGCGCATCGCGGCAGGCATTGGGGCGCTGGGCACGGCGGGCACGCGTGATCTGTCAGATGCCAGCGGTGCGGCCTTCGTCGCCTCTGGCCACGCGCTAGATGCCATGAGCCCGAAACGGCAGCTCACCATCACTGGTACGGGTGTCACCGACGAACTTGCCGCGCTGATCGACCTGACAGAGTTCATCAGCATGGGCTGGACGGCCGCCCAGGCAGAGGCTGTTGCACATGCGCTGGACCAAAACGCGCCGACCCATGATGAAATTGCCAAAACACTTGGCATTACCCGGCAGGCAGTCCAAAGTCGGCTTGCAGGTGCAGGATTTTCCTATTTCCACTCAGCGCTTTATGCCATGCAACACCATGATTTTATGACGACGCAACCGACCGATGATTGAGACATTTGCCGCCCTGTTGTTTGCCCATGTACTGGCGGATTTCGTCCTGCAGTCAGATTGGCTGGTGGCCAACAAACGCAAACCGCTTGTTTTGTTGCTGCATGGTGTGATCGTGCTTGTCACGCTGCAACTGGCCATGGGCAGTGTGACCGCCTGGCCCCTGCTGGCGCTGGCTGCTGCGCATCTGGTCATTGACGCGATCAAGACCTTTGCCACCGGCGACAGTGGCATCTGGCCGTTTCTGCTGGATCAGGTGGCCCATGCCATCACATTGATTGTCACCGCGGTGCTGTTCCCCACCCTATGGGCCAATGGCGCATGGGCAGATCTGTCATGGCTGCCTGCCTTGATGGTCCTTGCCTCAGGCGCGATTGCCTGCGTTCGTGCGGGCGCATTTGTGATCGGGTTGCTGATGCTGCCTTGGGCAGGCACCGATTTGCCCAAGGGGCTGGACAAGGGTGGGCAGTTGATCGGCGTGCTGGAACGCGGCGTGATCTTCCTGCTTGTCATGGTTGGGCAACCTGCCGGTGTCGGCTTTCTGATCGCCGCCAAATCCATCCTGCGCTTTGACACCACGGCCAAGGACCAACGCGCCGGGGAATATGTGATCATCGGCACGCTGGCCTCTTTCGGGTGGGCCTTGCTTGCCGCCTATGCCACGCTCGCTCTGCTCGACCACTTGCCGCCCCTTGGAATTCTGCCCCGGACACCTTAGTTTCAGACTAACGAGTGAAGGAGCACACCGATGTTCGGTATTCCCGGCAAAGACGCGGTTCAACTGACCGACAAGGCCGCCACACAAATCGCAAAGCTGATGACCAAGGATGGCCATCAGGGCCTGCGCATTGGCGTCAAGAAGGGCGGCTGTGCTGGCATGGAATACACCATGGATTACGTCACAGAGGTAGATCCGCTGGACGATGTTCCTGTTCGGAACAGAGATTGATTACGAGGTGTCGCTGCTTGAATCAGGATTCAAGTTTCGCAACCCCAACGTCGTTGACGCCTGCGGCTGCGGCGAATCCATCAAATTCGACGAAAGCCTCGCAGCCAAGTAATCTGCAATGCTGCCTACGCCGTCGGGCTAACTGACCTTCAGGTGCGTATAGGTTTGCGCAAACCGCGCTTCCAGATGGGCACGCGCGTTGATCACATCCCCTGACCCCAAAGGTGCGACATTGGTATCGTGATTGGGGTTGAAGAACAGTGGTACCGATATCCGTTCTGCCAGTGTTTCGACGACGCGGTGCGGCGTCGCTTTGACCCGCCCGGCGGTCCACATCTCCAGCATTTCGCCGAAGTTGATCACAAACTCACCCGGTGGGGCGGACACGGGTATCCAGCCACCACCGCGTTTGCGCACCTCCAGCCCCGGTGTGCCATCTGTGGCCAGCAGCGTCAGGCAGCCATAGTCCGTGTGGGTCGCGATGCCGAAATCCTTGGCCCCGGCCCAGGCCGGGCGTTCGGGATAGAAGTTGCCACGCAAAAGCGCCATGGGGCGCGTAAATTGTCCGCGAAAATAGCTACCATCCTCGCCCACCGCCTCGGCAATGGCGCACAGCAGATCCAGCGCGAAATCGGTCGCCTTGTCGTAGTAGGCCCGGATCGTATCGGCAAAACCTGCCGGTGCATCGGGCCACAGGTTCGGCGCATAGCATGGCAGTTGCGCCAGTGGATCGCCCGCCGGCAGTTCGATCCCGCTATCAAAAAACTGCTTGAGGTCAGGGTTGGCATCAGGGTTCACCTGTTCGGTCCCGGATGCACCCCAGCCCCTATTGGCAGACGTCTCCCCCATCGCCACGGGCGCTTTCTCTTCCAGAGGCAGATCGAAAAACGCGCGGTAGGTCGCAAGCACATCCGCGACATCCGCCGACGTGATCGGGGTGTTATGCACAGTCAGAAAGCCAACGCCTGTTGCCGCCTCTGCCACTGTGGCCTGTACATCTGCGTCCCCGGCCAGCAATGCGGCGGCATCAATACGCGGGATGGTGTCTGCGGACATTTTCGAACCTTTTCGTTATGTTGCAAAGTTGATAGCAAGATCGGAACCAACAGAATAGGGGTACGCCATGCCACGTAAGATCGCCGCTGGAAACTGGAAGATGAATGGTTTGCGCGCAAATCTGGCAGAGCTTGACGCCCTCGCCAAAGCGCACCCTGCCCCGGCGGTTGATGTGCTGATCTGCCCGCCTGCCACGCTGATCGCGGCCTGTCGTGAATTGCCATTCGCCATCGGTGGTCAGGACTGCCACGCAAACGCGTCAGGCGCCCATACAGGCGATCTGAGTGCCGCAATGCTTGCCGATGCGGGTGCAACGGCCGTGCTGACCGGTCATTCGGAACGTCGCACCGATCATGGTGAAACTGACGCGGATGTGGCAGCCAAATCCACAGCAGCCCATGCGGCAGGTTTGCAGGCTGTCATCTGCATCGGCGAAACCCTGGCAGAGCGTGAGGGCGGCACCACGCTGTCCGTCATCGACACACAGCTTGCCGGGTCAGTGCCGGATGGCGCAACCGCTGCGAATACCGTGATCGCTTACGAGCCTGTCTGGGCTATCGGCACCGGCAAAGTGCCGACCACCGATCAGATTGCAGAGGTGCACGCCCACATCCGCGCCCGCCTGTCGGAACGGTTTGCGGATGGTGCGGACTTCAGCATCCTCTACGGCGGGTCCGTCAAAGGCAGCAATGCGGCAGAGATTTTCGCGGTCGATCACGTGAACGGCGCACTGGTTGGCGGGGCCAGCCTGAAAGCGGCTGACTTTTCACCGATCGTTGCGGCGCTTGAAACCGCCTGAGATCCGGCCTTCTAAGTGCTTTCCAGCACGTCGCGCAGGGTTGCGACCGCCGTCTTGATATCCTTGATGACGGCATCGGCCCCGACAAGATCACTGACATCCGGGTGATGTTCGACGATGTTGCCAGCAACAACCACATGCGCAAGCGGATGCGAAATACGCAGGGCCAGCGCCAGGCGGGTCAGCGGTTCCAGCATGCTGTCGGAATTGGCCACCAGCACGATGGCGCGGTAGATTCGCCGGTCAGAGGCCGCCAGCAGATCATCATGGCTGCGACCGACGTGCATATCGACGTCCCAGCCTTCGCGGCGGAAGACATCCGTTGCAATTTCGATCCCGAGTGTATGCGTCTCGCCGGGCACCAGCGCGAACATCGCTGGCCATTCGTCGCGATCCTCGGTCAGGCTGGGCGCCAGCACGTGACGCAAGCCGCGGATGATGCGATAAAGCTTGGCACAGGCCAGCGTCACCTCCAGAAAAGAGACGCGGTCGCTGTCCCACATCTCTCCAAGCCGGCGGGCGGCACCGGCCACATAGCTGAGGTAAATCACATCCAGCGCGACCCCATCGCGGCGTGCCGAAAGGATGAATGTGTCCGCCGCTGCATCATCCTTGGACAATAGCGCAGCACACAACCTGTCGATCTCTGCCGGGGTCGGCAGGCTGTCAGGGGCTAGTGTGCGGGGCATACGAAATGCCAGTCGCCGCACGACTTCTCTCGCCAGCGTCTGAATGGACTCTGGCGGCAGTTTTTGTTCGGCCAGACGAAATTGCGCGTCGGCCCGGCTGTACTCAGACTGATCAAACGCGTTTTCGCCCATTGGCAGCTTTGCCATGAACGCCCTCCCTGACTGCCAAAACAGGACCCACATGCGTAGATTGCGGGCGGCTTTCCTGTATTCGGCTGCATACAAGATATCATAAACCACAGCGCGCATTGCGCGTCAGAAGGTCGCGGCAGGGCAGTGTCGCATTTTCCCAGCAGACTTGCATCATTTCAGGACCTGAGACATGTCTTGCGGCATGAAAAGGTTTTCGCAATCTCCGACCGATCCAGCCTTTGTTCAGGATCCATATACGTTTTATGACACAGCCCGCAGCGCCGGTGATTTCTTCTGGTGGGATGACTATGACATGGCCTGTGCTGTCTCTCACAAGATGGTGCATGCTGTCCTGCGCGACCGGCGGATGGGCCGTGAATGCCCGGCAGAGCTGGCCCCCGATATCCCCGCGCATCTGAAGCCGTTCTACGACGTCGAAGCCCATTCCATGCTGGAGCTGGAGCCGCCACGTCACAAACGCCTGCGCGGGCTGGTGCTGCGCGCCTTTACCAGCCGGACCATCGCGGCCCTTGGCCCTGACATCACCCGGCTTTGCCATGATCTGATCGACCGTTTTCCAGACACTCCCTTTGATCTGCTGACCGCCTATGCCCAGCCGGTGCCGGTCGTTGTCATCTCGCGGCTGTTGGGTGTGCCGGAAGACCGGGCCGACGATCTGCTGCGCTGGTCCAACGCCATGGTCGCCATGTATCAGGCGCGCCGCACACCAGAGATCGAGGCCCGCGCGGTTGAAGCAACCGAGGATTTCGTGGCCTTCATGCGCGGCTATGTCGCCAAACGGCGCAAAACACCGACTGACGATCTGATCTCGACCCTGATTGCCGCCGAAGAGGATGGTCAGAAACTGACAGAGGATGAGTTGATCACGACCTGCATCCTTTTGCTGGATGCGGGGCATGAGGCGACGGTGCATACTTTGGGCAATGGCACCAAGACGCTGCTGGAGCACAATCTGTCACATATCGACGACGCCACTGTCGAAGAGGTCATTCGCTATGACCCGCCGCTGCATATGTTCACGCGCTGGGTCTATGAGGATGTGGACCTTGGCGGGCATCAGTTCAAACGCGGTGATCAGATTGCCTGCCTGCTGGGTGCTGCCAACCGCGACCCCGCCGCCTATGATGCCCCTGCACGGTTTGATCCCGCCCGCAACGGACCCCAGAACACCAGCTTTGGCGGCGGCATTCATTTCTGCGTCGGCGCGCCGCTGGCACGGCTGGAATTGCGGATCGCCTTGGACGTGCTCTTCAAACGGTGCCCTGACCTGCGCCTGACAGACACCCCGCGCTATGGGGATGTCTATCACTTTCATGGGTTGCAGCGATTGATGGTCGCCACCCGCTGATCAGAACCGCACAACGCGCTCTGGCGTAATGCGATAGGTCACCTCTGCGAGATCATGCGCCGCCATGAACCGCGCGATTGACCCGAATGTCGCCGTACCCACCGACGCACCATGATCCGCCGTTGTCAACGCCTGAGAGGCAGCGGGGGCCAGCAACCGTTGCACCCCGTTCAGGCGCACCGGTTGCGGTGTGAAATGCGCCGCGACATTGGCCTTGATCTGGGCCCGGTTGCGCGTGTCGTAAAGGGCCGCCATCAGCACATCCAGCGTATGCTCTGTGCAGTTTTGAAACTGCCCAGTGCGGGGGTTGGCCAGGACAGAGTAGCTGGGATTGTGCAGCGCGGCATAGGTTGGGCTGTTGATGACGGCCAACAGTTTCCGCTGCAGCCGTGGATCAGGAATGATCACCCCCGCATCAAGGCTATGCGCACCGGCAAAGAAATCAGCCGGCGTATCCTGCACCAGATCGCTGCGGGTCAGATCGCCGCTGCGCTGGTAAAGGTTGTAGGCGCGGTAGCCCATGCCTGTGCTGCCATCCGCCAGAGTGATGCGCGCGTAAACCCAGAATGCAACATGGGTGTAGCGGATACCCTCAGGCAGAACCGACGGGTCGCGCCCTACCCTTGCGACGATGGCCACATTTGCACCGCGCGCCGCAAGGTCCCGCTGCACCCGGTTCGAAAAGGCAGCCACCTCTGCCCGCGGCAGGATGGGATTGGCAGCCGCAGAGCTGCCAGCGGTGGCCTGCATCGGCGCAAGTGTAGCAAGGCCGAGGGCAAGTGCCGTGACGATACGTTTGAAAAACATGTGCTTACTCCAACCGTGGTGCTGCTTGCGGTGCGACGCAGGTCGTGCGTGCAGTAGGCGGCCTACAAACTGCTGTTGGATGGCCATTGAGCGTTGCGTCCAGCACGTCGCTGCCAGCTTGTACAGAGGCCGTGCCGACACTTTCAATCGCAGCACCTGTCACCGACAGGGCCGCCCCACTCGCAACAAGCGGAACGGCGGCCACGGTTGCCGCGCTGGTTGCCGCCGCCGCAACACTGTGGCCAGAGGCCTGCACCCCATGATCGACCGAGGCCGCAGCATGGTGCGCGCTGGGGGACGCGCAGGCGGTTGTCAGTGCAAGGGTTGTCACCAGCCCTGTCATTTTGAAACGCATCATCAGAATTCTCCATTTATGAACATTGTTCAATTTGATAAATGGGACAGATGTGTGCCGTCA
>JAHDGO010000056.1 GCA_020627605.1 Yoonia sp. | reverse complement strand
GCGGGAGGCTGCCGAGGGCGGGAAATCCCTACGTGACCATGCCCTGCATTTACTGGTACATGGCACCCTGCATCTTTTGGGCTTTGACCATCAACGTGACGGTGACGCCACGCTGATGGAAGGGCTGGAAGTGGAAATACTTGGCAAAATGGGTCTGTCTGACCCATATAGGGATGATCGGGGCCAATAGGCCTGCATAGGTAAGGGAAAAATGGGCGACACAGACGCGGGTCCATCTATCGCGGCGCAAAGCGCGCAACAGGACACTTCAGAGACATCGACGGGGCGGTGGTCCCGCCTGACGCAGGCCTTTCGGCAGCCCGAAACACCCACGGTGCAGGATCCCGATCCCAAACCCGAGCATAAGCCAGCAGGCAGTGTGCTGGGCCTTCTGAACCTGCGCCGGATGCGGGTAGAGGATGTGGCCATCCCCAAGCCTGACATTGTTGCCGTCCCCGCCACCATCACCAAGGACGAGCTGGTCGAGGTTTTTCGCAGCAGCGGCCTGACCCGTGTTCCGGTTTATGATGGCACGCTGGACACGCCGGTGGGCTTTGCCAACCTCAAGGATTTTGCCCTGCGCCACGGGTTCAACGGAAAAAGCCCCAAGATGGACCTGCGCGAGATGCTGCGCCCCTTGCTGTACGTCCCGCCATCAATGCCGCTGGGGGTCTTGCTGCAAAAAATGCAGGCCGAGCGCACCCATATGGCGCTTGTCATCGATGAATATGGCGGCACTGACGGTTTGGTCACGATCGAGGACCTGATCGAACAGGTCGTCGGCGAGATTGCCGACGAACACGACATCGAAGAAGCCAAGAGCTGGATCATGGAAAAGCCGGGCTGCTATCTGGCGCAGGCCCGGACCGAGTTGACAGACTTTGAGGCAGAGATCGGCATGGCCCTGACCGACCATGACGAGATCGATGAGGAAGAGATCGACACGCTGGGTGGCCTTGTGACGATGCTGGCCGGGCATTTGCCTGCGCGTGGCGAAGTCATCGTGCATCCTGACGGACCAGAGTTTGAGGTGGTGGAGGCCGATCCGCGCCGCATCAAACGCCTGCGTGTGCGCCTGCACCCGGCTGCCAACGCAAATGGCTGACATGCCTGCGCGGTTTGCCGCGCTGCCACGGTGGCAACGTGGTCTGCTGCTGGCCGTCTTGGGTGCCTTGGCCGCGCTGGGGCAGGCCCCCACTGATCTTTGGTTTGCGACGCTCTTTGCGCTGGCTTTGGTGCTGTTCCTGCATCGTCCGCCACTGCATAAGCGTCAGGCGGCCTATCAGATGTGGGCCTTTGGTGTGGGATATTTTGCCGTCAGCCTGCGCTGGATCGTAGAGCCGTTTTTGGTCGACGTGGCCCGCCATGGCTGGATGGCCCCTTTCGCGCTGGTGCTGATGGCCGGTGGGGCCGCACTGTTCTGGGCGCTCGCCGGATGGGTCGCCGGGCGGTTCGCACCGGGGCGGCCATTCGTTTTGGCCTTGCTTCTGGTTGTCGTAGAAATGCTCCGGTCCCTGATCCTGACAGGGTTTCCGTGGGCTCTGCTCGGGCATGTCTGGCTGGAGACCGGGGTGGCGCAGGTTGCCGCCTTTGGGGGGCCACACCTGCTGAGCCTGCTGACCGTATTGGCCGCATGGGCGCTTGCGCGCATGATCTTTGCACCTTGCAAGACCGCAGGGGCCATTTTGATCCTGATCGCGGTTGCTGGCTTTCTCTTGCGGCCCGGCATCGCGCCAGCGCCCTCCGCTGACGCGCCGATGGTCCGGCTTGTGCAGCCCAACGCCCCGCAGGACCAGAAATGGGACCCGGCCTATCGCGATGTCTTTTATCGCCGCTTGCTGACACTCACGGCAGAGGGCCCGGCGGTTGACCTGACGGTCTGGCCGGAAACGGCCATTCCCTATCTGCTGAACGGATTGGGCGAGGGTGATTTCCAACTCTTGAGCGATGCGGCGCGCGGCGCGCCGCTTGTCTTTGGCATTCAGCGCCGCGACGAGGCGCTGCGCGCCTTCAACAGTCTGCTGGTGATGGATGCCGGTGGCACGTTGCGGGCGCAGTACGACAAACGCCATCTGGTGCCATTTGGCGAATATATGCCCGGTGCGGCGCTTGTCGGTCGCATGGGGATGCCGGGGCTGGCGCGCAGTCTGGGTGTCGGGTTCACGCCTGGTGCCGTGTCGGGGCCAGTTGATATTCCGGGGATCGGGGCTGCCGTGCCACTGATCTGCTATGAGGGGATCTTTGCCGAAGAAATCCGCTATGGCGACACCCGCCCACGGCTGCTGCTGTTGATCACCAACGATGGCTGGTTCGGGCAGGGGGCAGGGCCAGAGCAGCATCTGGCACAGGCCCGGTTGCGCGCGATCGAGCAGGGCCTGCCCATGGTCCGTGTCGCCAATACCGGGATCAGCGCGATGATCGACGCGCGGGGGCGGGTCTTGGCCAGCCTGCCGTTGGGGGCCGAAGGCGCGCTGGATGCGCCATTGCCTGTGGCCCTGCCGGAAACACTGTATGCGCGTTTTGGCGATTGGCCTGTGGCAATAATGCTCTTTTTGTTAATTGCCGCAGGGTATCTTGCGTACAGACGTGATAGCGATTGACCTGCGCCGGGCCACCCCCTATGCGGGTGGCCGGTTCTGTCACAACGGCTTCCTGACGTGGCGGAGTAACTTTTATCGGAGCACATCCCATGGCACGGCAAAACTACATCTTTACCTCTGAATCCGTTTCAGAGGGTCACCCTGACAAGGTCTGCGACCGTATTTCTGACGCGATCCTTGATGCTTTCCTGAGTGAAGAGCCTGAAGCACGCGTCGCGTGTGAGACCTTTGCAACGACCAACCGTGTGGTGATCGGTGGCGAGGTCGGCCTGTCAGACCAGTCCAAGCTGAAAGACTATATGGGCCGGGTCGAGGATATCGCGCGCGCCTGCATCAAGGACATCGGCTATGAGCAGGACAAGTTTCACCACGCGACCTGCAAGGTGACCAACCTGCTGCATGAGCAATCCGCCCATATCGCCCAAGGCGTGGATGCCGCCAAGGACAAGGACGAAGGCGCCGGTGATCAGGGGATCATGTTCGGCTACGCCACGACCGAAACCGAGGCGCTGATGCCTGCGCCCATTCAATACGCCCATGCCATCCTGCGCCGTCTGGCCGAGGTGCGCAAATCAGGCGCAGAACCGACGCTGCGCCCGGATGCCAAAAGCCAGATCTCGCTGCGCTATGAAGGCGGCAAGCCGGTGGAGGCGACGCAGATCGTCCTGTCCACGCAGCACTCGGACGAAAGCCAGACCAGCGCAGACATCCGCGCCATTGTCGAACCCTACATCCGTGAGGTCCTGCCAGAGGGTCTGATTACGCCAAAGACCGAATGGTGGGTGAACCCGACAGGGACTTTCGTCATCGGTGGCCCTGACGGGGACGCCGGTCTGACCGGCCGCAAGATCATCGGTGACACCTATGGCGGTGCGGCCCCGCATGGCGGCGGTGCGTTTTCAGGCAAGTACCCGACAAAGGTTCTCTGCCGCTTATGTCGCGCGCTATCTGGCCAAGAATGTGGTTGCCGCAGGCATGGCCGAACGCTGCACCATCCAGTTGTCCTATGCGATTGGCGTGGCCAAGCCGCTGTCGATTTATGCTGACACCCATGGCACTGGCGAGGTTGATCCCGCTGCGATTGAAACTGCGATTGCGCAGGTCATTGACCTGACCCCGCGCGGCATCCGCGAGCATCTGGGCCTGAACCGCCCAATCTATGAACGCACCGCCGCATACGGTCACTTTGGCCGCGCACCAGAGGCTGATGGTGGGTTCAGCTGGGAGCGTACTGATCTTGTGGACGCTTTGAAAAAGGCAATCTGACGCATGTAAGGTGGATCGAGATCCACCTTACGCTGCAAAGGCCATGTGATGAGCAAGACAAATCATCCCTCGGGCGCGCCGTGGCGCAATTTCTATGGCCGGTTCAAAGGCAAGACGATCCGCGCCAGTCAGGCCGACTATCTGGAAAACGACCTCGCGCCCCTGTCCCCAGGGCCGGTCAGCTGGGACGACAACCCCGAGCGGACACCGCTGGATCTGCAGACGCTCTTTGGCGACAAGGATGTCTGGCTGGAGATCGGTTTTGGCGGCGGCGAGCATCTGCTGCATATGGCAGAGCGCTATCCCGAAATTGGCCTGATTGGCTGTGAGCCCTTTATCAATGGCGTCGCCATGTTGCTGGGCAAGGTCCGCAAAGCGGAAGTTGAAAACCTGCGTATCCACCCCGGTGACGCGCGCGATCTGTTTGACGTCCTGCCCGATGCAAGCCTGTCGAAGGTGTTTTTGAATTACCCCGATCCATGGCCCAAGAAGCGGCATCACCGTCGCCGCTTTGTCACGCCAGAACATCTGGCGCCACTGCACCGGGTCATGAAACCGGGCGCGGAACTGCGTGTGGCCACCGATATCCCTGATTATGTCCGCCAGACGCTGGAACAGGTGCCCCGCCACGGGTTTGACTGGCTGGCAGATCGTCCCGCTGACTGGCGTGTGGCTTGGGACGACTGGCTTTCAACCCGGTATGAACAAAAGGCACTGCGCGAGGGCCGCGTGCCCCATTATCTGACCTTTCGCCGGGTCTGAGCGCCGGAGCCTCCGGCGGGAGTTTTTTGGGCAAGATGATGAGGGGCGTGGACCCTTTCAGATCGCTGCGCTAAGAGGCTGGCAAAGAAAAAGGAAGACCCATGTCCGGCCACGGCACCCCGATCCCCATGACATCCCGCCCTTGTGGTCCGCTGAAGGGCACCGCAAATGTGCCCGGCGACAAATCGATCTCGCACCGTTCGCTGATCCTTGGTGCGCTGAGCGTCGGGGAAACACAGATCACCGGCCTGCTGGAAGGTGACGATGTGCTGGACACGGCCAAGGCGATGCGCGCCTTCGGGGCAGAGGTGACGGACCACGGCGGCGGCGCGTGGTCGGTGCATGGTGTTGGCGTCGGTGGCTTTGCAGAACCTGATAGCGTGATTGACTGCGGCAATTCCGGCACCGGTGTGCGGCTGATCATGGGGGCGATGGCCACATCACCCATTTCGGCGACCTTCACCGGTGATGCATCGCTCAACAGCCGCCCTATGGCGCGGGTTACCGACCCTCTGGCGCTCTTTGGTGCGCAGGCGGTGGGCCGGGCCGGTGGGCGTCTGCCCATGACGATTGTCGGCGCCGCAGACCCTGTGCCGGTGCGCTATGTGGTGCCGGTGCCGTCGGCGCAGGTGAAATCGGCAGTGTTGCTGGCTGGCCTGAACGCGCCCGGCCAGACCGTGGTGATCGAAAAGGAAGCGACCCGCGACCATACAGAGCGGATGTTGCAGGGCTTTGGCGCGACGCTGACTGTCGCAGAGACCGATGAGGGCCGCGTGATCACGCTGGATGGTCAGCCGGAACTCAAGCCGCAAACCATCGTCGTGCCCCGCGATCCATCCTCTGCCGCTTTTCCCGTGTGTGCCGCGATCATCGTGCCCGGCTCTGACGTGCTGGTGCCCAACATCGGGTTGAACCCCACCCGTGCGGGGCTGTTCACAACCCTGCAAGAGATGGGCGCCGACCTGACCTTTGAAAACATGCGTGAGGAAGGGGGCGAGCCTGTGGCCGATCTGCGCGCCAAATTCTCGCCCGATCTGAAAGGCATCGCCGTGCCGCCCGCCCGCGCGGCCAGCATGATTGATGAATATCCGGTGTTGTCCGTGGTGGCTGCCTTTGCCGAAGGTGTGACGGACATGCAGGGTGTCAAGGAATTGCGGGTCAAGGAAAGCGACCGGATCGATGCCATGGCCAAGGGTCTGCGCGCAGCTGGCGTGCAGGTGGAAGACGGCGATGATTGGTGGCAAGTCACCGGTCTGGGTCACGGCAACGTGCCCGGCGGCGCGACTGTCGCCAGCCAGCTGGACCACCGCATCGCCATGGCCTTTGCCGTCATGGGCATGGCCACGCAAAAACCGATGCATATCGACGATGGCAGCCCGATTGCCACGTCTTTCCCGATCTTTGAACGGCTGATGGCCGAGCTAGGTGCGCAGCTCGTCAGGGCAAACGCATGAGTTTCACCGTCGCCATTGATGGTCCTGCTGCCGCTGGAAAGGGCACCATCTCCAAGGCGGTGGCTGCGCATTTCGGCTTTGCGCATCTGGATACCGGGCTGCTTTATCGCGCCGTGGGGGCCAAGGTGCTGGCGGGCGGTGATCCGGTCAGCGTGGCCCGCGCACTTGACCCGTCTGATCTGGAAAATGACGCCCTGCGCACCCCCGCCGTGGCCCAGGCCGCCAGCGAGGTGGCGGCGATTGGTGATGTGCGCGCGGCGCTTGTGGACTTTCAACGCAGCTTTGCCCGCAAAGGCGATGGGGCTGTGCTGGACGGCCGCGATATCGGCACGGTGATCTGTCCTGATGCCGAGGTGAAGATCTTTGTGACTGCCAGTGCCGAATGCCGCGCCGAACGGCGCTTTGCCGAGCTCAGCGGCAAAGGCATGGAGGTGACGCTGGAGCAGGTGATCGCCGATGTGAAGGCGCGTGACCACCGCGACCAGAACCGTGCGGAGGCACCGCTGGTGCCCGCGCAAGATGCGGTGATGTTGGATACCTCTGACCTTGATATCGCGCAGGCCGTCGCCCGCGCGGTAGAGATCATCGCGGCCAAACGCCGTTAAGACTGTTTCAGGGCGATCACCAAAGCTTGCATTGGGTGTGCGCGCCGCCTGCGATTAGGCTGCCTGCAAAGGAGTTCTGACCGATGTTTCGCACGCTTGCCCTGATTGCCCTGCTCTGGCCCGCCTGTCTGACCGCGCAACAGGCTGAGCCGCCCATGACAGTCGACCGCATGGCGCAGATCGTGCTGGCGCTGGACCCGCAGTCGGAATTTACAGGCAGCGGATTTGCCCTGACAATTGATGATATCCCGGTGCTGATCGTGATGGACCCGAACGCCAACCGGATGCGTGCCATGGTGCCGATCCGCTCTGCCGAAGGGATGACCCCGGAAGAGATGTTGCGCGTCATGCAGGCCAATTTCGACAGTGCGCTGGATGCCCGCTATGCCGTGGCACAGGGGCGGCTTTGGGGCATCTTTATCCATCCGTTTCGGGAACTGGAACGTGATCAGCTGATTTCCGGCATTGCCCAGACCGTGAATGTCGCCAAGACCTATGGCACCCTCTTTTCAAGTGGGGCGGGCCAGTTTGGGCCGGGTGACAGCGGTGATTTGCAGCGCGAACTGATCGAGGATTTGCTGGAGCGTGGGCAGGATATCTGACACCATCCCGGCATGGCCGAACACATTGTCGATATTCATGCCTGGCCGCGCGCGGCGCAGTTCCACTTTTTCCGCGGCTATGCGCGCCCGCATTATGCCACCACATCGCGGTTGGACATCACCCGTCTGATCACGCGCAATGGGCAGGGGGTGTCGCCCTACCGCGCCTGTCTTTTTGCCATCGGCGCAGGGATACATGCGGTGCCAGAGCTATGCATGCGGTTTCGCGGTGATCAGGTGCTGCGCCACGACATGATCACCCTGTCGATGACGGTGCCGACGCAGGCTGGCAGTTTTGCCTATGGCTATGTGCCCTTTGACCCGGATTTCGCTGCATTTGATGCCGAGGCCGCGCACCTGATCGCCAAGGCTGCGGCGGGGCAGGCGCTTGATGCGAATGCCGGCCAGCGTGATGATCTGGCCTATCTTTCCTGCATGCCCTGGCTGGATTACACGTCCATCAACAACGCATTGCCCGGCCCGGATGACTGCATCCCGCGCGTCACTTGGGGCAAGTTTACCGATCAGGGTGGGCGCTGGGATATGGCCATGACGATCGAGGTGCATCATGCGCTGGTTGATGGGGCGCAGGTGGGTGCGTTTATTGCTGCCGTGCAGGCAGCGTTGAATGCGGTCTAGGCACACTTCCGTCACGTCAAGAAGTCCCAGAAATCCTGATTTGCGGACATAAATCAGCCGTAATCGACGCGCATGTACGCAATATTAAAGCACCAATTGCGGTGCCGTGTGTTGCCGTGGGCCTTTGCCTCGGCCTTAAATATTGGAGTTGTTATGACACACATCGTCCGCGCCAGCGTTCTGGCGACACTTTCCCTTGCAGCTTTCCCACATGCCGTCATTGCCCAGTCCGGCGGCGCAATTGCCTGCGGCCAGCCCTATACCGTTGTGGCCGGCGACACGCTGAGCCAGATCAGCAAGCGCGCCTATGGCAGCGCCATTTTCGACACACTTTATGATGCCAACCGCAGCACGATTGGCGGCAACCCCAACCTGATCCTGATTGGTCAGGTCTTTGACGTGCCCTGTGCCGGTGACAGCACCGCCGTTGCCGCCGCACCAGCCACCGCCGCGCCTGAGCAAGAAGAAGAGACAGTTGTCGCGGTCACCGCCGAAGGGCCGGTTGTCCTGACGTTCAACAAGGCCTCTGGCGGGCGTTTCATCATCAACAGCGGCATTATAGACCTCTATCTGCAACAGGTCACCGACGTGACCGACGGGCGTGTGCAGTTCGTTGATCCGCCAGAAATGAACCAGGATGCCAAGGCGCAGCTTGGTCTTGTGACATCCGGTCAGGTGGACGGCGCCTATGTCTTTAACGGCCATCTGGCCGCCTCACATCCGCTGTTGCAGCTGCCAATGACACCACTGATGGGCGGTTCCGCCGAGCAGACGGCTGTTTCGCTTTGGAACCTGCATGAGAACTATCTGTCAGATGCAGATTACTTCCCCGAGGCCAAGTTGATGGGCTTTGTTGCTGCCCCGGCGGCGCATATCTGGCGGCTAGATGGTGAACCCGCCATGGCCCAGGAAAACATCGCAGAGGCCAACAACTACGCCGTGCCATATTTTGCCGGTCTCGACACGCGCGGCCCCGCTGCCGTGCGCGAAGAGACAGAGCGTCAGTTGATGGCGCAGGATGAGGCAGAGAACGGCACGCTGACGTTCTTTATGGCCCATGGTGCGGCACGCGCCGTCGGTGTCTGGACGCCAGAGCGGACGGTGACAGAGGTCGATTATGGCATGTATACGCCGACCTTCTCTGTCGTGCTGTCCAATGACGCATGGGACCGGATCTCCCCTGCGGATCAGGCAGCGATCTCTGAAATCTCTGGTGAGTTTCTGGCCCACCGTTCGGCCTCTTGGGACGTGTTCGACAACGGTCACCGGACCCACATGATCGAAACTGGCCTGAAGGCGGAAAAGGCAAACGATGCCCTGATGGCTGAATTGCAGGCCTATTCTGATGCAAAGAACGCCGAATGGGTGGCGCTGGCCAATGCCGCCGGTATCGACGGTGATGCGGCGCTGATGTCTTACAAGGACAATCTGGATGCACTGCAGGACCTGCTGCTGTTCCGCTAGGGTTTTGCTTTGACCACATTGGCGGGCGGTCCTTTGCAAAAGGGGGCCGCCCGTTGTCGTTTCCACCACCCCGTTGCATTGCCCGGACCCCCTTGCAAACATGGGCAGACAGGCCTATACGCCCCCCTGTCGAAGCGTCGAGACAGGC
>JAHDGO010000055.1 GCA_020627605.1 Yoonia sp. | reverse complement strand
GCCGATCACATGCACCGCGCGGGCCTGTGCGGCAAGGCCTGCAAATGCCACGGTGGCCGCAGGTGAGGTAAAGTCGATGACGGCCTGCGCCTTGGCAAAAACCTCTACCGCGTCGTCCGTGACTGTGACGCCAATAGGCGCACCACCTGTCACCGTGCCGAAATCCTGCCCGATCCAGTCATGCCCCGACCGTTCCAGCAGTCCGACAAGGCGACACTTGTCGGACGCAAGCACGGTATTGGTCAGCATCTGTCCCATACGGCCAGACGCGCCAGTGATCACAATGCCGGGAAGTTCAGTCATGGTCTTTTCCTTTTTCGCTGCGTCCCTCTTAGCGGGCGTGCGCCAGTGACGCAAAGCCTTGCTTGGCATCGCGCACGACAGGGATTACATGGGCGTCATGGCAAAAGACGCAAACAGAAATGGCAAGGCCCCGACGCAGCGCATGTTGCGCGTGGGCGAGATGATCCGCCGCACCCTGTCAGAGGTGCTGCAACGCGGTGACGTGCATGACGACGAGCTGGCCGCGATGTCGATCACCGTGGGTGAGGTCCGCATGACACCGGACCTGCGCATCGCCACGGCCTTTGTCCTGCCGCTGGGCGGACAACATAAGCAAGAGGCGCTGGCCGCACTGCGCCGCAACAAGCACGAGATCCGCCATCTTGTGGTCAAAGGCGGGACGATGAAATTCGCCCCTGAACTGCGGTTTGAAATCGACGGTACCTTTGACCAGATGGATGCGACCCGCGCGCTGTTGTCGAGCGACCATGTGCGGCAGGACCTTGACGACTGATGCGCTGGCTTTGGCTGTTGGCTGTGATCTGGGCAACGCCTGCGGCGGCGGTCACCTGCGCGGATGTCGACTATCTTGGCAAAAGCTATACCGCCTGCACCGTTGATGTGACGGCAGAGGCGCTGCATCTGTTCCACAAGGATGCGTCAGGCAACGTGATCGGCAGTTTCAGTGGCATCGAAAGCCTGCCAGAGGTGTCAAAGCTGCATTTCGCCATGAACGCCGGCATGTACCATGACGACCGGTCCCCGGTGGGGCATTATGTCGAGGACGGTGTCGAGACCATGCGCGTGATCACAAACGCCGGCCCCGGCAACTTTGGCCTGTTGCCAAATGGCGTGTTCTGCATCGCCAACGGTACTGCGCGGGTGATTGAGACACTCGCCTATGTTGCAGAGGCGCCGACCTGTCGCGACGCGACGCAGTCAGGGCCGATGCTGGTCATCGACGGCGCACTGCACCCGCGGTTTCTGGAAGACAGCACCTCGCGGTTTATCCGCAACGGGGTCGGTACGACGGCTGATGGGTCGCGCGCTGTCTTTGTCATTTCCAACGACAGTGTCAGTTTTCACGAATTCGGCAGCTTTTTCCGCGATCATCTGGGCCTGCCCAACGCACTCTATTTTGATGGCAAGGTGTCGCGCCTGTATGCCAGCGATCTTGGGCGCAGCGATTTCGGGTTTCAGCTTGGGCCGATGGTGGGCGTGATCAATTAGCCCATTGCGTTGATCACCGTTTGCAAATTGGGGCTTTGCCGTAAGCCGGTGATCTCTTCTGGTGTGAACCAGTCCGCCGCCGCGGCATCGTCGGCTGCGACAGGTGTCCCGCTTTCATACTGGCAGAGGACTGCGGCCAGCAGATAGTGAAACAGAATGTTCCCATCCGCATCGTGGGTGATCACGTCAATATTGGTCAGGTAACGGTCGGCCCGCGCGACGACCCCGGTCTCCTCCAGCAGTTCACGCTCTGCCGCAGCCAATGCGGTTTCACCCGGTTCGACATGCCCGCCGGGAAATCCCCATGTGCCAGCATTGGGTTCCTTGCGGCGTTTGACCAAAAGAAATCTGCCAGCGTGCCGGACCACCGCGATTGCGCCAAGTTTGGGATGCATGTGGTGTCCTGTGTCAGTGCTGGCCTGCGGTCAGGCAAAGGCTAGGGCGTAGGCCGCATGCGGTAAAGCGCCTTTGCCCCTTGGCCTTCTTGGCCGCAGCGCACATATAGGGGGCAACTGATGATGAAGGAGACAGACCATGCTGGAACTGGACGCAAATCCATCCGCCCCCGCTGATCTGATCAAGGACGGCACAGATGCCAGTTTTGCCACCGATGTGATCGAGGCGTCGCAGACCGTCCCGGTGATTGTCGATTTCTGGGCGCAGTGGTGCGGTCCTTGCAAGACGCTGGGTCCGGCGATCGAGGATGCGGTGACCAAGGCCAAGGGCCGGGTCAAGCTGGTCAAGATCGACGTGGATGCCAATCAGGCCTATGCCGCGCAGTTGCAGGTCCAGTCGATCCCCACTGTCTACGCATTCTTTCAGGGCCGTCCGGTGGACGGGTTTCAGGGTGCCATCCCACCGTCAGAGATTAACGCCTTTGTTGAAAAGATCGCAGCCCTTGGCGGCGATGCCGAAGACGACGGGTTGAGCGCCGCGATTGAGGCCGCTGATCAGATGCTGGCCGAAGGGGCCGCAGCCGATGCCGCAGAAACCTTTGCCGCGATCCTGCAGGAAGATCCAAACAATGCCGCCGCCTATGCCGGGCTGGTGCGGGCCTATATCGCGCTGGACGATCTCGATCAGGCAGAGGCAATTCTGAATGGCGCCCCGGCCGAGATTTCGACCGATCCGCTGCTCGAGGCCGTGCACGCCCAGATTACGCTCGCCCGCGAGGCGGCCAATGCGGGCCCCGTCGCCGATTTGCAGGCGGTGGTCGCGGCGAACCCGGATGATCATCAGTCCCGCCTGGATCTGGCGATTGCCTTGCATGCTGACGGTCAGGCCGAAGAGGCGGTGAACCAATTGCTGGAACTTTTTCGCCGCGACCGCGAGTGGAATGACGGTGCCGCCAAGGCGCAGCTGTTCAAGATATTTGACGCCAGCGACGCCAAGGACCCCATCGTGTTGAATGGGCGGCGAAAATTGTCGTCGATGATATTTGCCTGAGGGCGGCAACGGCCTACCTCAAAGGCATGATATCACCGACTGATCTGCCAGACGTCATTCCGGTCTTCCCGCTGCCCGGTGCGTTGCTTTTGCCGCGCGCCAGGTTGCCGCTGCATTTGTTCGAACCGCGCTATCTGGCGATGATGGATGACGTGTTGAAAACATCCAACCGGTTGATCGGCATGGTGCAACCCTATGACGGGCCGGATGGGGGCGGGAAACTGCACCGGATCGGATGCGCCGGGAAGGTCACTGCCTTTTCTGAAACCGAAGACGGGCGGTATATGATCACGCTTTCCGGTGCGTCGCGGTTTCGGATCGAGGAAGAGGTCGAAGGCTTTACCCCCTACCGCCGGTGCAAGGTCAACTGGTCAGGCTTTGATCGTGATCTGGGCAGCGTAGAGAAAGACCCTGATTTCGACAGACCCGGCTTCATGGATGCGCTGGGCCGCTATCTGACCGAAAACGGGCTGTCCACTGATTGGGAAAGTCTGGGCGAGGCCGAGGATGAGTTGCTGATCAATTCCCTGTCGATGCTCTGCCCGTTTGAACCAGAGGACAAGCAGGCGCTGCTGGAGGCCCCGTCATTGACGACGCGGCGCGAAACGCTCATGACGTTGATCGAGTTTGCCCTGCGGGGCGGTTCCGGCGAAGAGGTGATGCAATGAGCGAAACGGCGTTCGACCCCAAGATGCTAGAGGCGCTGGTCTGCCCAATGACGCAGGCCACGCTGGAATACGATGCTGACAAGCAGGAACTGATCAGCAAACCCGGCAAGCTGGCATTCCCGATCCGTGACGGCATCCCCGTCATGCTGATCGACGAGGCACGCACCCTGGGCTGACATCTGCAGGGCTTGCCGTCATCGTTGCATCATGGCTCAATGATGCTGAACGAAGCGGTGAGGACCTTTGCATGAGTCTACAGCTTCTTGCGCAGATTGACGTGAAAGATGGCGAGACGACACGTAAAGTGTCGCTTTATGAGGGTGATCTGACATGGCTCACCCCGGATGACCGGCTTGATCTTCTGATCGTCTCTGCCTTCCCCGGTGACTATCTGCCAACACCGTCCAGCCTGATCGGTGCACTTGCGCGGCGCGGGCTGAGCATGGCCGAACTCGCCGCTGACAAGGCGCATGATCTGCGGCGGCAGTGTGCGTTCTGGCTGTCGCATCCGCTTGATGGGTTTTCCGGTTTGAACATTGGCCGCGTCGCCTGCTTTGAAAGCCAGTTGCGCGGCCCGCCAGCCGCCTTGGTAGGTGATCTGTTTCGCGGACTGTTTCCCTTCCTTGATCCGCAAAAGGATGCCGTGGTGGGTATGCCACTATTGGCAACGGGCGATCAGGGCTGGGTGGCGGTTGATATGATGTCTGCGCTGGTTGATGCGGCAACCCACTGGATGTCGCGCGGTCTGCAGATCAGCGAGCTGAAGATCGTCCTGCGCCCGTCACACCAGAACCAAATGCTGGCAGAGGTTTTCCGCAAAAGCAGTGCGGGTGAAGCTGCGCCAGTGACGGCCAAAACCGATGTGTTCCTCAGCTATTCGTCAGTGGACGCGGATGTGGCGGCGCAAACCGAACAGGCGCTTTTGCGCCATCCAAACGTGTCAGAGGTGTTCAACTTTCGCAGTGACATTCAGGTCGGGCAAAGCTGGCAACGTGAGATCGACAAGGCCATTTCAGAGGCGCGGGCGATGGTCGCCCTGATCAGCCCTGATTATCTGAAATCGCCGGAGTGTCAGGAAGAGCTGATGGTCGCGCGGCTGCGCCACAAGCGGGCCGGGCCGTTTCTGTTTCCTGTCTGGTGGCGCGGCGCAGACGAAGACATCGCACTGTGGCTGGAGGTGATCCGGCTTGCCGATTGCCGCGAGGCCAACCTTGGCCACCTCAGGCAATCGGTGTCGCAGATGCCGCTTTAGCCGCGCATCAGCCGTGGCAGATCACCTGTCAGCCCTGCGGCTTCCCTGATGAACCCGCGACGCAGCCCCGGGGCGGCGTTGACCAGCCCCATGCCGATGTCACGCGCCACGCGCAGAAGCGGGTTGTCGTTGGAAAACAGCCGGTTGAACGTGTCAGTGGCAATCGCCAGCGTTGTCGTGTCAAACCGCCGCCATTGCTGATAGCGGGTCAGCACGGGGATGCTGCCGATATCCTCGCCCCGCGCCCTTGCGGTTTCCAACACCTCTGCCAGTGCCGCAACATCGCGCAGCCCTGCATTCAGGCCTTGCCCTGCAATGGGATGCACCCCATGTGCGGCGTCACCCACCAGCGCTGTGCGGTCTGCCACGAAACTGTTGGCGAGCGTCAGGCCCAGCGGATAGCTGAAGCGCGCGCCGGTCAGCCCGATCTCGCCCAGAAAGCTGCCGAATGCGGGTTTGAGGGCGTCAAGAAAATCGGCATCGTTCATTGCCATCAGTGCGGTGGCGCGCGCGTCTGTCTCGCTCCACACGATAGAACTGCGGTTCTGGGTCAGCGGCAGGATCGCCAGTGGTCCGCCGGGCATGAAGAACTGATGCGCGATGCCGCCATGGGGTTTTTCATGTGTGACGGCGCAGACCACTGCCGTCTGCCCGTAGCCCCAGCCTGTCCGGCTGATCCCGGCCCGCGTTGCGGTCCCGCTTTGCCGCCCGTCGGCCCCCACCAGCAGGGCAGCGTTGATCGTTTGGCCGGATGCCAGGGTGACAGCGACGCCGCCTGCACCAATGGTCTGTGCCACAACGGTTTCTTCGGCCAGATGCGTGATGTGTGCGTTGCCGGCCATCGCATCCAGAAAGGCGCGGCGCAGATGGCGATCTTCGACCATATAGCCCATCGGGCCTTCTTCGATCTCGGCATGATCGAAATGCATCATCCATGGGCTGGGCCCTTCACCGGCGCGGCCGTCGGTGACCTTGATCTGCAGCATCGGCTGGGCGTGGTCGGCGATTGTGTCCCAAATGCCGATGCCATCAAGCAGCCGCATGGAGGCATGGGCCAGCGCATAGCTGCGCCCGTCAAAATCAACCTTTTTGCGCGTGTCCACCGGCAGGCTGTCGATGATGGTGACGCGCATCCCGGACTGTGCTGCTGCGAGCGCAAGGGCAGGGCCGTTCAGCCCGCCGCCGACGATGATCAGATCAGTTGTCATGCCCTGCAATATGCGTCCCCTATCGGGATTGTCCATGCGCCGCATGGCCGCTACCGTCCCCCGCAAAGGAGAACGACGCATGCAAGACTGGCGATGGATGACAGCCGCGGACCTCGGGCGCGGGATCGCGGCAGGGCATATTGACCCGGTCGCCCTGACAGAGGTGTATCTCGACGCCATCGACGCGCATGAATACCGCGACCGGATTTATGCCCGCGTGACCCCTGACCGGGCACGGGGCGAAGCGGCGGCAGCGGCAGAGCGGGCCAAATCAGGGCTGCGGCGCGGGCCGCTGGATGGTGTACCGATTTCCTGGAAGGATAATTTCGACACCGCTGGCGTGGGCACCGAGGCGGGCACAAAGCTGATGGAAGGCCGGGTGCCCGATACCGATGCCCAAGTGCTACAGGCGGCCACGGCGGCGGGTCTTGTCTGCCTTGGCAAGACGCATCTGTCAGAGATCGCGTTTTCCGGGCTTGGCCTGAACCCGATGACCGCCACATCGCCATGCGTGAACGACGCGGATGCCGTGGCCGGTGGGTCATCATCGGGGGCGGCAACCTCTGTCGCGTTCGGGCTGGCAGCGGCGGGGATTGGCACGGATACGGGCGGTTCTGTCCGCATCCCGTCGGCATGGAACGACCTTGTGGGTTTGAAAACCAGCCATGGGCGGCTGTCGCTGGACGGTGTTGTGCCCCTTTGCCAGACCTTTGACACCGTCGGCCCATTGTGCCGGACGGTCGAGGATGCCGCGCTCCTGCTGGCCACACTGGAAGGTAGCAAACCGGCGGATCTGGCCGGGGCCAGTCTGGCGGGCGTGCGCCTGATGGTGCTTGACACCATTGTGCCAGATGATGTGCGCGATACACCCCGCCAAGCCTTTGATGATGCCGTGGCCACCTTGCAGGCGGCTGGTGCGCAGATCGAACACCGCTACTTTGCCCAGCTTTTTGATGCCTTCAATGTGGCTGGCAATCTTTACGCCGCCGACAGCTATGGCTGGTGGCGCGACAGGGTCGAGGCCGCGCCGGAAAAGATGTTCCCGCAAATCCTTGAACGGGTGCGCGGTGGGCAGACGGTCACGGGGCCTGACTATTGTGCGGGCTGGAACACGCTGCGCCAGATCAGGAAAGAGTATTTTGAATGGACCGCGCAGTTTGACGCCGTGATCATGCCTACCGCGCCGATCCTGCCGCCCAATGCGCAGCGGCTGCTGGACGAGGACGACTACTACAAATCCGAAAACCTTTTGGCCCTGCGCAATACGCGGGTCGCCAATCTGATGGATGTCTGTTCCATCACGCTGCCCACCAAGGTTCCCTCTTGCGGGATCTTGTTCAACGGGCAGAACGGGACAGAAGCGGCGTTGCTGCGGCTGGCGACGGCGGCGGCACAGGCGTTGGTGTAGACCGCCGCCGCGCAATCACGTGCAGCTATACGGCCCAGGTCGGGCAAGCTGCGATGCCTGCCACAGCCGCGCTGGACTGACTCAAAAGCCACATATCGCGCCCCATCCCCCCCTTTTTCTGGACAGCAGGCCCTTTGCCAGTCTAATTTGATGGAAAGCGGGGCGAAATGATCCCGCAAATTGAGGCAGTTATGGTATTCCCTGAGCGGTTTTCGGACCTCCCAGAAGCACCGTGGCCGCGCCTGCGCGCGCTCTTGGATGTGCCCACCGGCGCGTCCGAGACCATCAACATGACCATTGGCGAGCCGAAACATGCCTTTCCGGGGTTTGTCGGTGATGTTCTGGCGGCCAACCTTGCCGGTTTTGGCAAGTATCCTGACAATAACGGCACAGCACCGTTGCTGGATGCGATCCGGGGCTTTCTGAACCGCCGCTATGGTCTTGATATCCCGGCCGCACAGATCCTGACGCTGAACGGCACGCGCGAGGGGCTTTACAATGCCGCTATGGCGCTTTGCCCCGAAGAAAAGAACGGGCGGCCTGTCGTACTGACCCCGAACCCGTTTTATCCCGTTTATGCGGTGGCGGCCCTGTCGGTGGGGGCAGAGCCGCTCTTTGTTCCGGCCACGGCTGACACAGGTCATTTGCCTGATTTCCATGCGCTGCCCGCCGACGTGCTGAACCGCACGGCACTGGCCTATGTCTGTTCGCCCGCCAACCCGCAGGGGGCTGTGGCAGATGACGGGTATTGGCGCGATTTGATCACGCTGGCCGAAAGGCATGATTTCATGCTGCTGGCCGATGAATGCTATTCCGAGATTTACCGCGACACGCCACCCCCCGGCGCGTTGCAGATCGCAGCGGAGATGGGTGCTGATCCCGAACGGGTCGTGATCTTTCATTCGCTGTCCAAACGGTCGAACCTGCCGGGCCTGCGGTCGGGCTTTTGCGCTGGCGGGCCAGAGAGTATCAGGCGTTTGCGTCAACTGCGCGCCTTTGCCGGGGCCCCCTTGCCAGAGCCGTTGCAGGCGGTGGCGACAGCGGCCTGGTCTGATGAAGATCACGTCACGGAAAACCGCGCGCTTTATCATCAGAAATACGTGGTGGCTGACAGCATCTTTGGCGACATCCCCGGCTATCAGTCGCCGCAGGCGGGCTTCTTTTTGTGGCTGCCGGTGGATGACGGCGAAGAGGCGGCGGTCAAGCTGTGGCAGGAAACCGGCGTGCGGGTTCTACCCGGCGCGTATCTAAGTCGTGATGCGCAGGGGCAGACCCCCGGCGCAAAATACATCCGGGTCGCAATGGTGGCCCCAATAGAAGAAATGCAGCGCGGACTGACCCTGATCCGCGACTGTCTGTATGGTTGAGGAACGAAGCAATGGCATCATATCAGACCCGGCGGCGCGATCCGCTTTTGGACAGCACGACGCAGGCGGCGTTGGAAAAACGCAGTAAGGAATTGCTGGGTCTTGGCCTGATCTTTGCCGGGGTTCTGCTTGCCGCGCTTGTGGGCAGCTATTCTCCCGATGATCCAAGCTGGATTTCCGCCACAGACGCGCCGGTGCAGAACTGGCTGGGGCACTTTGGTGCATCGGTCGCCGCACCGCTGATGATGATCATCGGGCTTGGGGTCTGGGTTGTGCCGTTTGTGCTGATCGCATGGGGTCTGCGATTTGTCATGCACCACGGTCAGGAACGTGCCATTGGGCGTCTGATCTTTGCACCGGTCGCAATCGTGCTGGCGTCCGTCCATGCCGCCACGCTGACGCCGGGGCCAGTCTGGCCTGCCAATTTCGGGCTGGGGGGGCTGTTTGGCGATACCGTACTGGGGGTCATCCTGACGATTGTGCCATTCGGGGCGATCTTTGGTGTCAAACTCTTGTCGTTGCTGACCGGTCTCGCGCTTTTGGCGCTGATGGCCTTTGTGCTGGGGTTCACACGGCCTGAACTGAAGACCGCTGGCCGTTTTACCTTTCTTGGCACCGTGATGCTGTATGATCTCGTTGTGCGCGTGTTGGGCAAGGGGGCGTCACTTTCTGCCACGGCGGCGCAAGGCATGTCTGCCACTGTGCAGGC
>JAHDGO010000054.1:4465-9602 GCA_020627605.1 Yoonia sp. | reverse complement strand
TTCAAGCCACTGATCGCAGGCATCACCGCCCTGTCACTGACCCTTGCCACCGCCACGCCGCTGACAGCGCAGGGCATGACCCAAGAGGATGCGGGCAAGCTCTTGATCGGCATCGCCGCAATCGCCGTTCTGGGTGCCGCCCTTGATCAACGGCAAGAGCGGGCAGAGCGGCGCGCCCAGACCGTTCAGCGGGGCATCAACCCGAACCGCAGCTGGTCTGACCTGCATGACGAGGAAACCAACAACGCCCAGCGCCGTTTGCTGCCACGTGACTGTCTGCGTGTTGTCGAAACCCGCTTTGGTCACCACCGCATGTTTGGCAAGCGCTGCATGAACCAGACCTATGCCTTTGCCAGCACCCTGCCGGAACGCTGTGCGGTCCGCGTCTATACCGATGCAGGTCCACGCAACGGGTTTGACCCGCACTGCCTGCGCGAACAGGGCTACCGATCAGATCGGCGTCACTAAGGCGCTGACACCCGCGCGGTTCCAACGCCCCGGTTACCGCGCCACCTTTGGGGACAGCCCTGCCTAACCGCGCTGAAAGCGCACCGCAGGCGTGGTCCTCAAACGGGGCAGAGAGGTTGGACATGGCTCTCTGCCCCTTTTTCCTTGCAGTCATGGGGCGCATCTGGTGACTGAAGATATGGCCCAACCCGATTTCAGTTTTGAACGTGCCGCGCATCGCCGCGGCTTCGCCCTTGTCGCCGGTGTGGATGAGGTCGGGCGCGGTCCCTTGGCCGGCCCGGTGGTTGCGGCCGCAGTCATCCTTGATCCCGCCCGCATCCCGGCAGGTCTGAACGACAGCAAGGCGCTGACTGCCAAAAAGCGGGCCGCCCTGGCCGCTGAACTAAGGGAGGTCGCGGATGTTTCCATCGCTTTGGCCACGGTGGCAGAGATCGATGAGCACAACATCCTGCGGGCCAGTCACATTGCCATGGTGCGCGCTGTGGCCGGATTGCGCCAGACGGCTGATCACGCGCTGATCGACGGCAACATGATCCCCCGTGATCTGGCTGTTTCCGCCGAAGCCATTGTGAAGGGCGACGCCAGGTCGTTATCGGTCGCGGCGGCCTCTATCGTCGCCAAACTGTGGCGCGATGAACACATGGTTGCACTGGCGCAACAGCACCCCCACTACGGCTGGGACAGGAACGCAGGCTATCCCACAGCCCAACATAAATTGGGGTTAGCGCGCTTTGGCGTGACCGAACACCATAGGCGTTCGTTCAAGCCGATACACAACATCTTGTATCAAGATGAAAAGCTAACCGACTGAATCAATATTGGTTTTGACTTGGAATCACCCCTGACTCACATTGGGTTCAAGCAAAGAGCGGGACCACCCGCCGGGGCTAGAGGCAAGTTATGACGACCAAGATCAAAACAAAGGGTGCGCAAGCGCTCCCGCTCAACACGATTATTGATGGCGACTGCATCGATGTGATGAACAGCCTGCCAGCGGGTTCTGTCGACCTGATTTTTGCAGACCCTCCCTATAACCTGCAGCTGAAGGGTGATCTGCACCGTCCGGACAACTCCAAAGTGGACGCGGTGGATGATGCCTGGGATCAATTCGATAGCTTCAAGGCTTATGACAATTTCACCAAGGCATGGCTGAAAGCGGCGCGACGCCTGCTGAAACCCAATGGCGCGATCTGGGTCATTGGCAGCTATCACAACATCTTTCGCATGGGTGCAGAATTGCAGAACCAGGGGTTCTGGATTCTCAACGATGTGGTCTGGCGCAAATCGAACCCGATGCCGAATTTCCGGGGCAAACGTCTGACCAATGCCCATGAAACCATGATCTGGGCCTCGAAAGAAGAGGCCAGCAAGTACACCTTCAATTACGAAGCTCTCAAAGCCCTCAACGAGGGCGTGCAGATGCGGTCTGACTGGGTCCTGCCCATCTGCACCGGGCATGAGCGGCTGAAGAATGACGAAGGCGAAAAGGCGCATCCCACGCAAAAACCGCAGTCCCTCTTGCACCGCGTCCTTGTTGCCACAACTCACCCCGGCGATGTGGTCCTTGACCCCTTCTTCGGGACTGGCACCACGGGCGCGGTTGCAAAAATGCTGGGCCGCGATTTCATCGGGATCGAGCGTGAAGAGGCTTACCGCAAGGTGGCAGAGAAACGCATCAAGAACACCCGCAAGTTCGACAAAGAGGCCCTGGAGGTCTCAACCTCCAAACGGGCCGAACCCCGCGTCGCATTCGGCGTGCTGGTAGAACGCGGCATGCTGCGCCCGGGTGAAGAACTCTGGAGCATGAATGGCCGTCACAAGGCCAAGGTCCGCGCTGACGGCACCTTGATCGGTGACGACATCAAAGGATCAATCCATCAGGTCGGGGCGCATCTGGAAGGCGCGCCAAGTTGCAACGGCTGGACCTATTGGCAGTTTAAACGCGACGGGCAGAAAGTGCCGATTGATCTGCTGCGCCAGCAGATCCGCGCAGAAATGGCAAAGCACTAGGCTTTCCCAAAAAGTGATACCGCCGGTGCCTGCGGCTAGCCTCTTCATGGTGAGGGGGCCCGCACGCACTAACTTTCCCCCCGCCATCCCAAGTGATGGCGGGGTTTTTTCTTTGACCGCAACAATCCCCGCCCGATCCCTAAAATTGTCATATTTTCTGGCTAGCTGATACGACATCCGCACCAGCATTTTGCAAAGCGATACACGATGGCCGCCACGATCTACTATGACGGAGAGTGCCCCTTTTGCACCCGCTACGTCTCACTGCTGCGTCTGCGGGACACGGTGGGCGACGTGGCGCTGGTCAATCTGCGCGACGACGCTGCCCAGGCCGCTGCGCTGACTGCTGAAGGCTATGATCTGGATCAGGGCATGGTGGTCGATCTGGATGGCAAGCGTGTCGGCGGGGCCGATGCGACCCATCTTCTGGCGACGCTTTCCACGAAATCGGGGGTCTTCAACCGGATCAACAGGGCCGCATTCAGTCTGCCGGCCCTGTCAGGGCTGATCTATCCCGTCTTGCGGTCGGGGCGCTGGTTCACGCTGTTCCTGATGGGCCGGACGACGATCAATGACACTGACGCAACCGTCGCAAATCGCCAGCGCATCTTTGCCCTGCTTTTTGCGCTCTTCTCGCTGTTCCATGTGTTCAACTACTTGTTTGAATACGGCCGCTGGCCAGTCAGCGCGGATATGGTTGTGCTCTTCGTGAGTGCACTGCTCTTGCTGTTGCGGCCTGCCTCGCCAAGGTTGTTGTTTCTGCTGATCCTTGTCAGCACGATCAGCACGGTTATTCAGGCACCCGCAAATTCAAACCATACGATGCTGCGATCAATGTTCCTGATCGGCTATTGGCTGTCGTTCATCTATGCGATGGCGCGGGCGCGACCGGTGGCAGATGTCTTTGCCAATGCCGTACTGGCGGGACGCGGCGCGCTTCTGGTGATGTATTTCTATGGGATATTTCACAAGATCAACACAGGCTTTCTGGACCCGGAGGTCAGCTGCGCCGCAGCCCTGTGGGACCAGATGCTGCCACCACTCAGCTGGATACAGTCCGTCTACATGGACTATGCTGCCATCTACGGGACTTTCATTGTCGAGGGGCTCTTGATTATCGCCTTGCTGGTCCCCCGTACCCGCCACATTGGCATGGTGGGTGGCATCTGCTTTCATGTGTTGCTGTCGTTCAGCAACTTCGCTGCTTACATCTCTTTCACGACGCTGACGATTTCGATGCATGTGCTGTTCCTCAGCGCGACCCAGATCGACCGGATCAACGGCTCTGCCGATATGGCGTGGCTGACGGCGCGGGCGCAGACGTGGACGAACAAGCTGGCGTTTCTGATGCTGCTGTTTGGCGGTGGCATGTTCATGATGTTCCGTGATTTCAACATCGCCAGCCTGTGCCTGTTGCCGACGGTCATAGCCGTCTGCACGCTGGTGATGCGGCACGGGCGGCTGACGGCGGCAGACCCGGCACCCAGTCACACCAGAGCTGCGCTTGTCATCGGGGGTTTCGTGACGCTGTTGTATTTCGTCAACGGCGCGATGCCCTATGCCGGTCTGAAAACCGCGCAGACGGTCAATATGTTCTCAAACCTGCGGCTGGAAGGCGGCGTCAGCAATCATCTGGTGTTTTCCGATCCGCCGGGCGGTTATGTTCAGGACGTTGTGATCCCCACCGCCTGGGGTGAAACCGAAACGCCAGAGGTCATCACGGACCCTGTCTTTGGCGTGGTCTATTACGAATTGCTGGCAGAGCTTGATCGCAATCCCGACCTGCGCGTCAGCTTTGAAAGGAACGGGCAGGTCTATGACAACGTGAGTGCCGCCGATCTACGCAATGAGATTGACGCCACGCTGCATCACCCACTGGTCCGCAAGTATTTCCACTTCATCAATGTGATCCTGCCACAGCCGCAGCCCTGCGCCTGAGGCAGTCGTACCAGCGGCCTAGCGCGGCATCGGATTGCTTGCCGTCTTATAGGGCGTCCAATCGGCAATTTCAGGATAATGTTGCTGCCGCCAGTCCTTTATCCTTGGGTGCATCGTCTTGCGCCACACCGTCGGGATCAGTGCCATCATCGTCATCAGCGGATAGCCATATGGCAGTTGCGGGGCCGCCGTGTCATCGTAGGTCTGCAACAATGGAAAGCGGCGATTGGGCTTGTAGTGGTGGTCTGAGTGCCGTTGCAGGTTGATCAGCAGCCAGTTTGACGCCTGCTGCGACGCATTCCACGAATGGCGCGGCTGGACATGTTCGTATTTGCCATCACCCAGATGCTTGCGCGTCAGCCCGTAGTGTTCGACGTAATCCACCAGTTCGAGCTGGAAGATCGCCCAGAAAGCCTGCACCGAAAACAGGAACACACCCCAGCCGCCGCCAATTGCGTAGGACAGGCCAATGAAACCGGCCTGGAGCCCCAGATACAGCCAGAACGGGTTCGATCGGTGAAACCAAGGCAGATTTTTCCGCGCCAGCATCCCTTTCTCGGCTTTGAACGACGAGACGAGCGATTGATAAAGCACGCGGGGAAAGAACCGATAGAAGCTTTCACCATAGCGCGCAGTGACGGGATCACGCGGGGTGCCGATATAGCGGTGATGCACCAGCAAATGTTCTGAGCGGAAATGGGAATAGAGGACAGAGGCCAGC
>JAHDGO010000054.1:550-4455 GCA_020627605.1 Yoonia sp. | reverse complement strand
ATCGGCCATCCAACGCTCAACCTTGGGCTTTTGGTGCATCAGCTCATGCGCGTAGGTGATACCGATGGTGCCGGACAGGATGCCAAGGGCGGCAAACAGCGCCCATTCCTCGACCCAGTGCAGATGCCCCGACTGCACCACATAGATCATGATCCCGAAGATCGTCATCAACTGCACCGGCGTCCACAGCAGGGTGATCAATCTGTACCATTGCAACTGATCGTCAGGGGTGTCGGGATCAGGGTTGTCGTTGTTTTGTCCGACAACATAGTCCAGACCTGTAAACAGATACCACGTGGACAGCGGCAAAAGGGCGATGGCCCAGCCGCCCTGTACAGATGCAAAGATCGCCAGCGGCACCAGCCCAAGCGACAGCCAGAACGGCAGCGCGCTTTTGAGGTGCGAAATCCGGGGTGTCCCTGGGATGGCGGTCATCTGTGATCTCCTGGCGTGGCGCAGTCAGCTTAGGCAAGCAGACACATCATCTCAATCATCGCGTAACGTCACATGGGCCAGATCAAACACCTTGCGCATGGCTGTTGGCAATGCCGCGGGGCTGAAGTCTGCCTGTGACAAAAACCGCCCAGCTGTTGGCCTTGCCTGCATATCCACCCGCGCTGTCATAATCGTTAACCGCAGGTGGAAATGGGTGAACGTATGGCGTGCCTCGGCGTCAAGCCGGACCCAATCCGCATCAAGGGGTGGCGCAGGGGTCGGGTCGTCACCCCAGTCAGACCCCGGCCAACCCAGCATGCCGCCCAAAAGCCCGCTTTCAGGCCGGGTTTCGAGCAGCCACGCGCCATCACTGCGCGAACAATGCCGGGTGGGTGTCTTTTTCTTTGGCGTCTTCCTGGGCAGCTCTGCTGCGGTGCCAGCGACGCGGGCCGCGCAAGGGTCCCGCCACGGGCAAATGCCGCAGGCCGGGCTGCGAGGTGTGCAGATTGTCGCCCCAAGGTCCATGACCGCCTGCGCATAATCTCCGGGGCGCTTGGGGGGTGTCAGCGCGCGTGCCTTTTCAGTCAGGATGCCTTTGGACCCCGGTAGGGGATCGTGAATATCGTAAAGCCGCGCCATCACCCGCTCCACATTGCCATCCACGACAGTTTCTGGCCGGTCAAAGGCGATGGCGGCGACGGCGGCGGCGGTATAGGGGCCTACGCCCGGCAGCTTTAGCAGATCATCATACGCGTCGGGAAAGCGACCGCCATGATCCGCCACAACGGTACGGGCACATTTCAGCAGGTTGCGCGCGCGGGCATAGTACCCAAGCCCTGCCCATGCCGCCATGACATCGGCATCTTCGGCCGCAGCCAGATCAGCAACCGTTGGCCAGATCGACATGAATTTGCGGTGATAGTCGCGTACAGCGGCGACGGTTGTCTGTTGCAGCATGATCTCTGACATCCAGACAGCATAGGGGTCAGGCCTGACACCGGCCTTGCGGTCCGCCGGGCCCACACGCCACGGCATCTGGCGCGCATGAACGTCATACCAGTCCAGCAGCACCGCACTCAGATCACGCAATAGTTATCCCCATATCATTTGGTCGCGCAGACTTGGCCCTGCGCCATTGCTAGAGTAGTGCTTAGACATGAAAGCGCCACGCCATACCAGCACAACACGGGGATTCGCCCGCGCCGCAGGCCTGATGCAAACCCGCATCCGCAAGGCCAGCGAGCAGCGTGGTTTCGCAATCACCCGCCTGTTGACCCATTGGGCAGAGGTCGTGGGCGAGGCCACAGCAAACATCGCAACACCGGTGAATGTCAGTTACGGCAAGGGCGGTATCGGCGCGACACTGACCTTGCTGACCACCGGTGCACAGGCACCGATGCTGGAGATGCAAAAGGAACAGATCCGCGAGAAGGTCAACGCCTGCTATGGCTACCGCGCGATTTCCCGCATCCGTATCACCCAGACCGCACCTACCGGATTTGCCGACGGGCGTGTGGCCTTTGCCCCTGCGCCAAAAACAGCCAAGCGCCCCGATCCGGCGGTGACATCCGCTGCAGAACACCTATCTGCCAAGATAGACAGCAGCGAGCTGCGCGCGGCCCTGACCGCGCTGGGCACCAACGTCTTAACAAAATTGAAAACCTAATCAGAGGTAGATGATGAAACGCAGAACTCTATTGGCCGCTGGCGGCGGTGCACTTGTGGCCCTTGGCGCCGGCTTTGTCGTCAGCAGGCCAGACCCCGAAACCGGCCTTCTGCCCGGTGCCGCGCATGCGCAATCCAGCGATGGGGCGTTGCCAGAGGTGACCGAAATGGTGCTGGGCGACCCAGAAGCACCGGTCGAGGTTGTTGAATACGCGTCATACACCTGCCCCCATTGTGCCTCGTTCCATGCCAATCAGTACAAGTCGCTGAAAGCCAACTACATCGACACCGGCCGCATCCGCTTTGTCTACCGCGAGGTCTATTTTGACCGTCCCGGTCTCTGGGCCTCGATGATTGCCCGTTGCAGCGATGATGCGAACTTCTTCTTTGCCTTCTCGGAGGTGCTTTATGAAGAGCAGCGTAATTGGCTCGGCTCTGGCGATCCGGGCCTCATAGTCGAGGAGCTGCGCCGTCTGGCCAAGACCGCCGGTCTGGATGATGCGACGCTTGATGCCTGCCTCAGCGACGGGCCGAAGGCCGAGGCGCTGTACACATGGTATCAGGAAAATGCCGAACGCGACGGTGTGAATTCCACTCCAAGCTTCCTGATCGACGGGCAGAAATATTCCAACATGGCCTATGATGAGTTTGCGGCTATTCTGGACGGAAAGCTGGGCTGATCCGGCCTGACGCGAACCTGAAAGACATGCCATGCAGCCGCTTGCCGGCCTGAAAGTGATTGAACTGGCGCGGGTCCTTGCGGGCCCGCTTGCCGGTCAGACATTGGCTGATCTGGGTGCCGAGGTCATCAAGGTCGAAAGCCCCGAGGGTGACGACACCCGCGCATGGGGCCCGCCGTTCATCACCCATGACGGTGACGAGAACGCGGCCTACTTTCACAGCTGCAATCGCGGCAAATCTTCCGTCGTGATCGACTTTCGCACAGCCGAAGGGCAGGCGCAGCTGCGCAGCCTGCTGGATGGTGCCGATATCCTGATCGAGAATTTCAAGGTTGGCGGGCTGGCCAAATACGGTCTGGACTACGCCAGTCTTGCGGCAACGCATCCGCGGCTGATCTACTGCTCGATCACCGGTTTCGGGCAGGACGGCCCCTATGCGGGTCGGGCGGGCTATGACTACATCATCCAGGGGATGTCGGGGCTGATGTCGGTGACAGGTGACCCCGCAGGCCAGCCGCAGAAGGTTGGCGTCGCAGTCACAGACATTCTGACCGGGATATATGCCAGCACCGGCATTCTGGCTGCGGTGCATCAGCGCGACCGCACAGGCAAAGGCCAGCATATCGACATGGCACTGCTGGATGTGGCCGTGGCCGCCATGGCCAATCAGGCGATGAACTATCTTGCCACAGGAACTGCACCGCAGCGCATGGGAAATGCGCATCCCAACATTGTGCCCTATCAGGTGTTCGACTGTGCTGACGGCCATATCATCGTGGCCAGCGGCAACGACGGACAATACCGGCAGTTTTGCACGTTGCTGGGTCTGGCCGGGCTAGGCACCGACCCCGACTACGCGACCAACGCCGCCCGGCTGAAAAACCGGCACCGGCTGGAGCAGCTTTTGACGGCCAAAACCGTGACATGGCCCAAGACCGATCTGCTGGCGGCCTGCGAGGCGCATGGCGTCCCCGCCGGGCCAATCAACGATATGGCCGAAGCCTTTGCGGACCCCCAGGTGCAGGCGCGGGGGATGCAGATTGATCTTGATGGTGTGCCGGGTGTGCGCCTGCCGATCCGGTTTTCCGACGCGGAGGCCACAGCGGCATCGCCGTCGCCGAAGTT
>JAHDGO010000054.1:0-540 GCA_020627605.1 Yoonia sp. | reverse complement strand
ATCAGGACAGGTTGGGCTAAAGGCCCAGCCGCGCACAGGCCGCATCCAACGGCCCCCAATCGACCAGTTGCAAGCGCACCGGCAGGGTCAGCACCTTGGCGCGAAAGCTGTCGGGCAGGCGCACCGCATCCTTTTCTGTCGTGACCAGCTGTGCCTTATGGGTTGCGGCCTCACGCTCCAGCCGTTTCATCAGCGCATCAGTCAGGGGCTGGTGGTCGCCCAGTGCCTCGGCCCTGACCAGGTTTGCCCCCATGTCGCGCAGGGTGACGAAAAATTTCTCTGGATGACCGATACCGGCGAATGCCAGCAGGTTCAGGTCCTGCCACGGCATCCCCGTTGGCAATGGGGCCAGATGCCCCTGCAAGTGCGGCATGTCAAAGTCCCAGTTCGCGGCAAAGCGATCCTGCGCCGCAGGCGGACCGATTGACAGGATCAGATCAGCGCGCCGCAACCCTGTATCAACAGTTTCGCGCAATGGACCCGCCGGGATGACCCGACCATTGCCGAACCCGCGCAGGGCATCGACGACGACAATCGACA
>JAHDGO010000053.1 GCA_020627605.1 Yoonia sp. | reverse complement strand
CCGCAAGCCCCAGAAAGAAAGTCATATTGGCGATGACAACGCACAACCCGCGCAGCATGTGCATCCGTAGTCTTTTGGTGCGCGCGATGGCCCAGCCGCTGGTCAGCGGGGCGATCAGAATGACGATGATCAGCAGCCCGATGACAGAGCGGATCAGCACAACCTGATGCAGGGCGTACCCCCCGCTGAGGAACTTGATCGCCACATCGTTGATGGAAAAGAAAATGACCGAAATCGCCGCACATAGCGCACCCAGCTTGGCTGGCGACAGTTGTATCATGCCTTGCCCGCCGCGCGCACGGCGCGTTCCAGCCCGTCAAGAAACCGCGCGCGATCCGCTTTGGAAAAAGGCTTGCCACCCCCTTGCCGAAACGGGTCAGCGGCGCGCATGTCAGCCATCAGGTCACGGGTGGCCAGCACGTTGCCGATATTGGCCTGCGTCAGCGCCTCACCATTGTGCTTGATCACCAGCGCACCGTTTTCGATACAGCGCGCGGCCAGCGGAATATCCCCTGTCACGACGACATCGCCCGTCATGGCCCGGTCGGCAATCCACATATCAGCCACATCAGGTCCGTCAGGCACCACCACCGTTTCGACAAAGGGGTTGGGCGACGGGCGGATGCCGCCGTTTGAGACGACAAACATCTTCAGTTTGTGACGCGTGCCGACACGTTCCACCTCGGCCTTCACCGGGCAGGCATCGGCATCGACATAGATCATCTGCGCCCCGCTAGCATAGCATTCAACGATACAGCGCCTCGGCATGGAAGGCCACGTGGTCCTCCATGAAGCTGGCAACAAAGAAGTAAGAGTGATCATAGCTTTTCTGCAGGCGGATGTGGCCCTCTTGCCGGCGTTTGGCCATCGCCTCTGCCAGATGTTCGGTGCCAAGCAGATCGCCAAACTGATCATCGGTGCCGGTGTCAATCAGCACCGGCCCGTCAAAACCCATACCCTGCATCAGCATGGTCGCGTCATGCGGACCCCACTGGGCCTCATCCCCCCAATAGGCTGCGAACTGCTTGCGGCCCCAGTCGCTGTTTGTCGGATGGCAGATCGGCGCAAAGGCCGAGACAGAGCGGAACCGCCCTTTCAGCGCCATGGCCATCGTCAGCGCGCCATGCCCGCCCATGGAATGACCGGTGATGGATTGCCGCGCCATATCCAGTGGAAAGTTGTCACCCAGCAGCTTTGGCAATTCCTCGGCCACATAGGTCCACATTTTGAAATGCCTGTCCCATGGCGCCTCTGTTGCGTCGATATAGAACCCGGCGCCCTGCCCCAGATCATAGGCCTCATCATCCGGCACATCCGCGCCGCGCGGTGAGGTATCGGGAAACACCAGCGCGATCCCCTGCTCTGCCGCCCAGCATTGTGCCCCCGCCTTGACCATCGCGTTCTCATGGGTGCAGGTCAGCCCCGACAGAAACCACAGGACCGGCACAGGGCCATCGGCTGCCTCTGCCGGCAGGAACAAACCGAAGGTCATGTCGCATTTGCACGCCTCTGACGCGTGGGAATAGACCCCCTGCATGCCGCCAAAGCAGGAATTTTCCGACAGTGTTTTCATCAGGCGCCCCCATGTGTTTATCCAAGGGCTAGCGCACCGTTACAGGCTTGTCACCCATGCAATGACGAGTGACACGGTCACGACACTGGCGGCAGTCGAAATCAGGATAGAGGCAGAGACCCGTGTCGGCGCCACACCGTAATGCTGTGCCAGAATATAGACGTTGCCAGCCACCGGCAGTGCGGCGGCGGCGATCATGACACCGGCGGCATAGGGCGCGATATCGAACAACATGAGCGCCGCAACAGCGACGGCTGCGGGATGCAGCACCAGCTTGCAGAATGACAGCCATCCTGCCACCGCCATCCGCTCTGCCGATTTGGATGCCAGCGACGCCCCGATCGCAAAAAGCGCGCCGGGCGTTGCCGCCGCCCCAAGCAGCTGCAGGAAATCATTCACCGGGTCAGGGATCGGCACGCGATAGGCCGAGACAAGCAAGCCAAGCGAGATCGCCACGATCATCGGGTTCTTGATCAGCCCGGTGGCCACTGTCACCAGCACTTTCGGTGACATGCGCCCGTCGCGTGACCCTGTGATCAGGATCACGATCAGACTGCCAAAAACGATCAGATCGACCGCCAGCACCATCATCACCGGCCCGACCGCAGCCTCACCCAGCAACAGCACCAGCATGGGGATGCCCAGAAATCCCACATTGCCGATCACGGCGCATTGCGCCTCAACCGCGGCCTCTGCCATGGGCAAGCGGCGATAGAGGGCGACCACCGTGGCCAGCAGATAGACCACCACACTCGCCGACAGATAGGCCAGCACGAAAGGCCAATCGAGGATCGCAGCCAGTGACAGGTTGGCCGAAAACCGAAACAACATCGCCGAAAGCGCAAAGTAAAAGACGAATTTGGTCAGATAGGCCGTCGCCTCTGGCGAAAAGAACCCGGTCCGGCCAGAGCCATAGCCAAGCGCGATCAGCATGAAGAACGGCAGTGTCTGAAGGAAGATATCCCACATACCGTCTAGACGAATGTGCCAGCCGCACGCCCCAGCAGCATGAAGGCCCGCGCGGTGCGCGTCTCTGCCAGTGCCAGCAGATCGGCATCACTTGCGTGGGCGGCAAAGCTGACCAGCATCTGGTCAAAGCGGCGCAGAAAATGATGGACCGCATCGCGGAAAATCGTGTCCTCACGCATCCGTCCGGTGATGGCGTGCAAGGCGTCTGGGTGTTTGATCGCGCCCAGCGCGTCCATCTCAGCCCCGCGTTCACCATTGGCAAAGCGCCGCCACAGCTCTGTCGGGACCGGGTCAGGGCGCAGGTCATCCATATAGATGCCGTCCTGCGACAAAAGCGTCAGCACATCCTGACTGGCCTGCACCAGCTGGCGCGCGTCCCGGTCGCGCAATGCACGGCGCAAGGCGGCAAAGCCTTCAGTATCGTTTTCGTCATCGGGAAAGTTCAGCGCCTTGACCAAATCCGGGTGATCGAGCGTTGCGGATTGCAAGTCGGTCACTGGCGCTTGGGCTGGCACCGGCTGGTCCTGCCGTGCCCTGGGGGCCTGTCGCGGCACGATCATCCGCGACACCTCGCGCCGGGAGGTGAAGCGCGTCACAGGCTCTGCAATCGCGGCTGGCACGTCCGGCGGTACGGTGTTTTCCGGCGTCACGGTTGCGACAGGCGTGGCTTGCACAGGAACAGCGTGTTGTGGGGATTGCGCGGCCTGCGCCATTTGCTGTTGCCGCAGGCTGTCCTGTGCCTGGGCCAGACGGTCCAGATCCGCCCGCAGATCACGCTGCGCCCGCGCGGCGACGGCTGCAACCCAGATCAGGGCGACGGGCAGAAAGACGGCCAGCAGCAACAGGATCGCCCGTGGGCCATCAAGGCTGTCGACGCCAGCGGCGGCAGACGGCAGGGTCCAGAAATAGATGCCGACAGCAACCATCCAGCCGACGGCCACAGCAACAGAGATCGCCTCTGCCTGTGTCAGCCCTTCGGCCTCTTGCTGCTTCTTGCCGGATCGCTGCGCCATCTGGGCCTCTGACCGCTAGACGTATTTGATAGACAGGATTTCGTAGGCGCGCGTGCCGCCGGGTGTGCGCACCTCGACGCTGTCGCCCTCATCCTTGCCGATCAGGGCACGGGCCAGCGGCGACTTCATGTTCAGCTTGCCAGCCTCGATGTCCGCCTCATATTCGCCGACGATCTGATAGGTCTTTTCCTCGTCAGTATCTTCATCCACCAGTGCGACCGTCGCACCGAACTTGACGGTGCCTGACAGTTTGGTCGGGTCGATGACATCGGCAAGCGAAATGACGCCTTCAAGCTCTTTCACGCGGCCTTCGATGAACGACTGCTTTTCCTTGGCGGAATGATACTCTGCATTCTCTGACAGATCGCCGTGTTCGCGCGCCTCTGAAATGGCGCGGATGATCGCGGGGCGCTCAACCGTCTTGAGGTGCTTGAGCTCTGCATCCAGCTTGTCGAAACCGGCGCGGGTCAAAGGTATCTTTTCCATCGTTTTCCCCTCCCGGGGTAAATATATCAATCGAACGTTCATAGCGCAGTCAGACCGCACAGAGTCAAGGCCCGGCGCGCCCTGATGTCGCGCAAGGCGGTTTTGACGCCGTGTCCTGATTGCCCCTTCAGTTTTCCTGAGGTAACCCTTGCCGCAGCCGAGTGAAAGGGCCTTTGCCCGACGATTTGAAGGATGCGCCAATGGCCGAGATTGAACGCGAAGCGATGGAATATGATGTGGTGATCGTGGGCGCTGGCCCCGCTGGTCTGTCTGCTGCCATCCGCCTGAAACAGCTTGATGCCGACCTGAACGTCGTGGTTCTGGAAAAAGGATCAGAGGTGGGCGCGCATATTCTGTCAGGCGCCGTGCTCGACCCGGTTGGCCTCAACAAGCTGATCCCTGACTGGAAAGCCAAAGGCGCGCCACTGAATGTGCCAGTCAAAGAAGACAACTTTTACATGCTGGGCGAGGCCGGACAGCTGCGCATCCCCAACTTTCTGATGCCGCCGCTGATGAACAACCACGGCAACTATATTGTGTCGATGGGCAACGTCTGCCGCTGGATGGCCGAGCAGGCCGAAGAGATGGGTGTCGAGATTTTCCCCGGCATGTCCTGCTCTGAACTGGTCTATGGCGAGAACGGCGAAGTCAAAGGCGTCGTGGCCGGCGAGTTTGGCAAGAATGCCGATGGTACCCCAGGCCCGTCCTATGAACCCGGCATGGAACTGCACGGCAAATACGTGTTCCTGGGCGAGGGCGTGCGCGGATCACTGTCCAAGCAGGCAATTGCGAAATACGATCTGGCCGCGAAATCCGACGTACAGAAATACGGCCTCGGGATGAAGGAAATCTGGGAAATCGACCCGGAGAAACATAAAGAAGGCACCGTGACCCACACCATGGGCTGGCCTCTGGAAAAGAACGCTGGCGGCGGGTCGTTTATCTATCACCTGGAAAACAATCAGGTCTACGTCGGCTTTGTGGTGCACCTGAACTACAAAAACCCGCATCTGTTCCCCTACATGGAATTCCAGCGCTTCAAGCATCATCCGCAGGTGGCTGAACTGCTGAAGGGCGGCAAGCGTGTGGCCTATGGCGCACGCGCCATTTCCGAAGGCGGCTATCAGTCCATGCCGCAACTTGAATTCCCCGGCGGTGCGCTGCTTGGCTGTGCGGCTGGCATGGTCAACGTGCCGCGCATCAAGGGCAACCACAACGCCATGCTGTCAGGCATCGCAGCGGCAGAGGCGGCGAACGCCGCGATCAAGGCCGGGCGCGGTGGCGACATGCTGGGCGGTTATGACACCGCTGTGCGCAATGGCGAGATCGGCAAGGACCTGAAAAAGGTGCGGAACGTCAAACCGCTCTGGTCGAAATATGGGCTGCTGGCCTCGCTCGGCATCGGCGGCGCGGATATGTGGATGAACACATTCGGCATCGGTGTGCTGGGTACGCTGAAGCACGGCAAGTCTGACGCCGACGCGACAGAGGCTGCATCCAAGCACAAGGAAATCACCTATCCCAAGCCGGACGGCACCCTGTCGTTTGACCGCCTGACGAATGTCAGCTTCAGCTTTACCAACCACGAGGAAAGCCAGCCTGCGCATTTGCAGCTCAAGGACCCATCGGTGCCGGTCGACGTGAACCTGCCCAAATACGCAGGGCCCTCGGCGCGCTATTGCCCGGCGGGTGTCTATGAATTTGTGGGCGAAGGGGCCGACACGAAGTTCCAGATCAATTTCCAGAACTGCGTGCATTGCAAGACCTGCGACATCAAGGACCCCAGCCAGAACATCACATGGACAGTGCCGCAAGGCGGCGACGGGCCGAATTATCCAAACATGTGATCGGCCAGACAGACCGGAAACGCCAGACAGAAAACGCGCGGGCGCCACAGCGGCGCCCGTTTGCGTTTCGGGGGCTAAAGCAAATGGCCTGACTTTGTGGCCTTGGTGGCCAGATAAGCGTGATTGTGCGGGTTCTCACCCACTTTAAGCGGCACCCGTTCCGTCACAGTGATGCCGCAGCCGTTCATCCGGTCCACTTTGGCGGGGTTGTTGGTCATCAGCCGCACCTGTGAAAAACCCATGCGACGCAAGATCTCTGCCCCGATCCTGAAATCACGCTCGTCATCTTCAAAACCCAGCCGATGGTTCGCCTCGACCGTGTCGAACCCCTGATCCTGCAAGGAATAGGCGCGCATCTTGTTGGCAAGGCCGATCCCGCGGCCTTCCTGATTGAGGTACAACAGCACCCCCGCCCCCTCAGCGCCCATTTGCGCCAGCGCGCCACGCAATTGCGGGCCGCAGTCGCATTTGAGCGACCCAAGCAGATCACCGGTAAAACAGGCCGAGTGCAGTCGCGACAGCACAGGCTGCGCGCGGTCGGGCTGTCCGATCTCGACGGCGTAATGTTCCTCTGCCCCGTCGTCAGGGCGGAAGATGTGCAGACGACCGGCCTCTGACACCTCAAGCGGCAGGCGGGCGCTGATGATCGGGTTCAAGGGGCTCAGCCCGGTGTCGCGGGCCGCATCTGCAGGGATAAGGGTCAGGTTGTGCGCTGCCGCGAAATCAGCGGCATTGGCAATCTCCAGCACAACGGCGGCGGGCAGTAACCTTGCGGCTTTGACCAGTGCAATGGCGGCGCGATGCAGATCGGCCCCGCCATCACGCGACGATTGCAGCGGACCTTTCATCGGCACCCGCAGGTCATCGGCAGGATCAGCAATCGAACGCACCCAGCGCAATGTCGCATCCGGTGGCAGCAGAATACGGGCAACGTCGCCATCATAGGCCCGCGCCTTCAGCGTCTGCGCCCGCCAGCTTGTGACAGCCAGCACCGGCTGCCCGCCAAGGGTGCGCACATCCGCAAGACGCGCCGCATCCAGTGTTTCTGCCGCCAGCACCAGCGCACCACCCGACAGCACAACAGGCACGCCCATGCGCAAATCGGCGCGGGCGCGGGCCAGCCGCTCTGTAATATCGGGGGAGAAACCCATGCGCTTTCGCCTCTCGTTTGTTACACCTGATAGCCGTTCACGCGCCAAAGTGAAACATTCGCCGGGCAAATCACACGTCCGTGTGAAACTTTCATACGATGGCTTGTTCCAACCGTATCAAAAGCACAAATCTGAGAGGCAACGAAGGAGCCTGTGATGGGACAATTGAAAAAAATTCTGCTGGTGGACGACGACGATGACCTGCGCGAGGCGTTGGGTGAACAGTTGTTGATGACCGAAGATTTTGACGTCTTCGAAGCCGATGATGGCGCCAGTGCCATGGTGAAGGCCAAGGAAGGCCTTTACGACCTGATGATCCTCGACGTGGGTCTGCCGGACACTGACGGGCGCGAGCTTTGCCGCGTGATGCGCAAGCAGGGTGTGAAATGCCCCATCGTCATGCTGACAGCGCAGGACAGCGACGCCGACACCATCCTGGGTCTGGACGCCGGTGCCAACGATTACGTCAGCAAGCCATTCAAATTCCCCGTCCTGCTGGCCCGTATCCGCAGCCAGCTGCGCACCCATGAACAATCCGAAGACGCCGTTTTCCAGCTTGGGCCGTATACGTTCAAGCCTGCGCAAAAGATGCTGGTGACCGAAGATGAAAAGAAGGTCCGCCTGACGGAAAAGGAAACCAATATCCTGAAATTCCTCTACCGCGCGACCGAAGGTGTTGTGGCCCGTGATGTCCTCCTCCACGAGGTCTGGGGCTATAATGCCGGCGTGACCACGCACACATTGGAGACACATATTTACCGTCTTCGTCAAAAAATAGAACCAGATCCGTCCAATGCCCGCCTTCTTGTGACCGAATCCGGTGGCTATAGATTAGTGGCGTAGAGGGAAATATCCCGGTCAGAGTCCTCCCGCTTTGACCACTATGTTCCCAAGTTCCCGCCGGAGATCGGGTCGATATCTCCACCTCCCTGTTGGACTTGCCCGGGCCTTGTGCCCGGGCTTTTTTTTCGTGCTGGCCAAACGCCGGTCTGCCGCTAGGTTGATGGACAGACCAAAAGGGAGACTGACCATGAAAACCGCCAAAGACTTTCTGGACGAAGCCAACGCCATCGTCCCAAAGATGAACAGCGAAGATGCCATTGCGAAATACAATGCTGGCGGCGGCGTATTCGTCGACGTGCGTGACAGCGGGGCCATTGCCGAAACAGGCACCATCGCAGGCGCGCATCGTGTCACCCGTGGCATGATGGAATTCATGGCCGACCCTGACACGCCGTTCCACAATGAGGCACTGAAAAAAGACGCAGACATCTATCTGATCTGCGGTGCTGGCGGGCAGGCCGCCCTTGCTGGCAAGACCCTGAAAGAGATGGGTTTTCAGAATGTTACCAACATCGGCGGCTTTTCCGGCTGGAAAGAGGCAGGCGGCCCGACCGAAAGCTAACCCAGCGCCTGATCCCAGTCGGCGATCAGGTCACCGCTATCCTCGATCCCGACAGACACGCGGATCAGGTTTTCAGGAATACCGGTATGCGGTTCAATCGTGTGCCGGTGTTCCACCAGACTTTCCACACCACCCAGCGAGGTCGCCCGCAGGAAAAGCTGCAAGCGGCCAACCACGGCCAGCGCCTCTTGCGCACCGCCCTTCACCAGCACTGACAGCAGGCTGCCGTAGCCGCCCTGCATCTGGCGCTTGGCCACGTCATGACAAGGGTGATGCGGCAGACCGGGGTAAAAGACATCGGCCACCTTGTCATGTCCCAGCAGATGTTCGGCGAGCACTTGCGCGTTCTGTGACATCCGTTCAACCCGCAAGGGGAGCGTCCGCATCGCGCGCGTCAAAAGCCATGCTTCGAAGGGGCCAAGAATCGCCCCGGCCATTTTTCTGTCATCGCGAACAATCTGCCAGATTGTGGCATCATTGTGTCTGGTAGAAAGGACACCGGCCAGCACATCGGAGTGTCCGTTGATCGCCTTTGTCGCCGAATGCATGACAATATCCGCCCCGTGATCCAATGCGCGGGTCAGGATCGGCGTTGCCGCCGTGGCGTCCACCACAAGGGTGGCCGCATTGGCATCGGCGACCGCCTGAATGTCCACGGTCTTGAGCCAGGGGTTCGACGGCGTCTCAACGAAAACAAGATCGGCAGGGGTTGTTGTGCAGGTGGCGATCAGATCGTCGGCATCCACCTCGACCAGCGTGATCTCGCGGCGGGTACAGAAATCCCGCACCCATGCCGTCGTCCCCCAATAGATCCCCGATTGCACAATGACCCGGCCACCGTTCGGCACCGTGCGAAAGACGGCGGCAATGGCGGCCATGCCTGATGGAAACAGCAGCGTCTCTGCCGCCCCTTCCAGCTGGCGCAACACCTCTTCGGCCTGACGCAGGTTGTCGCTGTCGGCACGGGAATAGATATTGTCGGCGCGTAACGGGACATAATCCGCGTCGCGCATGAAGGTCGTGGACGGTTGCAGGGCCGGGACAACCCCGCCGGATTGCGGGTCAACAGCACCAGCCGCATGGGCGGCGATGGTCGCGGGTTTGTGTGTTTTGCTCATGCGGCTATCTGGCCCGGCGCGCGCAGCATGTGCAAGCCTACATCATCAGTGCGCCAACCGAACGTTCGGTAA
>JAHDGO010000052.1 GCA_020627605.1 Yoonia sp. | reverse complement strand
GGTTTGCCGCCCACCTCGCAGTGGGGCTTTGACGGGGCGCAGGCGGTCTGGAACGACCAGGTCAATGGTTTCTCTGACATCGACTTTGATTCGGTGCTGATGACCGCCGGCAATTTCATGCAGTGGCTGCCGCCGAGCGAAGCGATGGATGGCGGCAGCAAGTCGGTCGTGGCCCATACGCTGACGGTCATTGACTGGGTCAGCAATGCCGAACCGGGCATCGAGATTGTGGTCTATGAAAACTGGCCTGACATGGCCGCGTTTACTGCCAATGAGTCCTTCCCCCCCTCGGCGTCGGAATTTGCCAACTACAATGACTATACCAAGGGCGCGTTCCACGACTGGTGGAATGCCTATGAGGCCGATCTGCGCGCTGCCCGCCCGAACGTGAACATCCGCACCATTCCTGTCGGCTCCACCCTAGCCAAGCTGATGACAGAGACCGATTTGCTGGCGGGTATTCCTGTCACCGATCTTTACTACGACTCTGCGCCGCATGGCACGCAAAGCCTCTATTTTCTGGCCAGCCTCGTGACCTATGCCGGAATGTTCGAAAAGGCCCCGCCAAGCGGGATCAATGTGCCCAACGGCATTCACCCGACAATCCAGCAAAATTATGATGGTATTGTGCGGTTCATCGCCTCTGAACTTGGGGTCAGATAGACCCGAAAGGTAACGCAGGTGGCGCAGTGATGGCCAAGAAATTGCGTGTGCTGGTGATCGCAGAGGCCGCAAACCCTGAATGGGTCAGCGTGCCGCTGGTCGGTTGGTCGTTGGCCAAGGCCCTGCGCGAGGTGGCCGATGTTCATATCGTCACCCAAATCCGCAACCGTGACGCCATCCTGCGTGCCGGTCTGGTCGAAGGCGTTGATTTCACCGCCATCGACAGCGAAAAAATCGCGGCCCCCCTGCATCACCTGTCAGAGCGTTTGCGCATGGGTGCCGGTAAGGGCTGGACGACGCTGACGGCGATCCATGCCATCACCTATCCCTATTTTGAGCGGTTGCTGTGGCGGCAGTTCGGACCGGCGATCAAGCGTGGTGACTATGATATCGTGCATCGCGTCACACCGCTGTCGCCCACAACAGCGTCACCCCTTGCAGCGAAGGTCAAGCGCGCGGGAGTGCCGTTTGTTTTGGGGCCGCTCAATGGCGGTGTGCCATGGCCCAGGGGCTTTGATGCAGAGCGTCGGCGCGAACGGGAATGGCTGTCTTATGTGCGCAGCGCCTATAAGGCCAATCCGCTGCACCGGCGGATGTTGCGCAACACCGCAGCGATCATCGCAGGGTCGCGCCACACCGCCGGAGAACTGCCGCAAGCCTTGCAGGATCGCGTAATCTGGCTGCCGGAAAATGCGATTGATCCTGATCGCTTTCACCTGCAATCGGCGCAGGGTGTGTCCGGCCCACTGAAGGCCTGCTTTATCGGGCGGCTGGTCCCTTACAAAGGGCCGGATATGTTGCTGGAGGCCGCCCAGACCCATCTGCGTGAGGGGCGGCTGACACTGGATATCATCGGCGAAGGGCCGATGCGCCCGATGCTGGAGGCGCAGGCCGCAGCCCTTGGGATTGCAGATGCAGTCACGTTCCACGGCAATCTGCCCCATGAAACGGTGCAATCGGTCGCTGCCAGGACCAACCTTCTGACCTTCCCCTCCATCCGCGAGTTTGGCGGTGGTGTCGTACTGGAGGCGATGGCGCTGGGCGTTGTCCCCGTGATCGTCGACTATGCCGGTCCGGGTGAACTGGTGACAGATGATGTAGGGTATAAGGTGCCCGTAGGCACGCGGGCCGAGATTGTGACCCGCTTTGCACAGACATTGGACGATATCATCGCGGCACCAGATGCCCTCCCTGCCAAGGCGGCCGCCGCACGGGCACGGATCGCGGCAGGATTCACCTGGGCGGTCAAGGCGCAGCAGGTGGCAGAGGTGTATGACTGGGTCGTCAACGGTGGGCCGCGCCCCGATCTTTTTGCAGACCGGGTGCGCCAAGACTGACCGCCGCGCGGATGCCTGTCAGCTTCGTCCGTATTTGTCCTCAAACCTGACGATATCGTCCTCGCCCAGATAGCTGCCGGACTGGACCTCGATCAGTTCCAATGGGATCTTGCCGGGGTTCTCCAGCGCGTGGACCTCTCCCAGCGGGATGTAGGTTGACTGGTTTTCCGATAGCAAGATCGTTTCCTCGCCGCGTGTGACCCGCGCGCTGCCGCGCACGACAACCCAGTGTTCGGCCCGGTGAAAGTGTTTTTGCACCGACAGTTTCGCACCGGGTTTGACCGTGATGCGCTTGACCTGATGGCGGTCACCCATGTCGATGCTGTCGTAATGGCCCCATGGGCGATAGACGACGCGGTGATGTCCCAGCTCTGCCCGGTCGGCGGTCTGCATTTTGGTGATCAGGGCCTTGATCTCATCCACGCGGGCCTTGGGCGCGACAAAAACGGCGTCTTTGGTCTCAACCACCACGGTATCGGTCAGGCCTACGGTGGCGACCATGCGGCTACCTGCATTGATATAGTTGCCGGTTGAATTGATGCTGATGACATCCCCGATCTCGCAGTTGTCCTCTGCTGTCTTTTCCGACGCCTCCCACAGCGCGGCCCATGACCCGATATCGTTCCAGCCGGGGTCCATGGGCACGACAACCGCATCATCGGTTTTTTCCATCACTGCATAGTCGATGGAATCGTCCGGGCAGGCCAGAAAGGCCTCTTTGTCGATGCGCAGGAAATCAAGGTCGGGCTGACGCCCGGCATAGGCCGCCTTGCAGGCCGCCAGAATATCGGGCCGAAACGCGGCAAGCGCGTCCAGATAACGGCTGGCCTGGAACAGGAAGATGCCGCTGTTCCAGTAATATCCGCCGTCAGCCAGATATCCCTCTGCCGTTGCGCGGTCGGGTTTCTCGACAAAGCGATCAACGGCATAGGCGGCACCATCTGCCACAGCATCACCGGCCCGAATATAGCCATAACCGGTTTCCGGCTTGCCGGGTGTGATCCCAAACGTGACCAGTTGCCCGGCCGCCGCCAGCGGCATGGCTTTCTTGATGGCGGCCTCGAACGCGGCCGTGTCGGCGATCTTGTGATCGGCTGGCATGACCAGCAGCAGTGGGTCTGCGTCCGCCGTTGACGCCTCTAGCGCGGCCAGCGCGATTGCCGGTGCCGTGTTGCGGCCTGCGGGTTCCAGCAGGATCACCGCATCATCCTGCCCGATCTGGCGCATCTGCTCTGCCGCGAGAAATCGGGTTTCTTCGTTGCAGATCACAATGGGGGCCGCGCAGGGCAGACCGGACGTGCGGTTGACCGTCGCCTGCAGCATCGTCGTTTCGCCATCCAGCGCCAGATATTGTTTTGCATAGTGCTTGCGGGACAGTGGCCAAAGCCGCGTGCCTGATCCGCCTGCCAGAATGACGGGGCAGAGGTCTGTGAATGCGTTTGCGGATGACTGAGACACAACGATTACTCCTACTATGGTGCGGCAGGGCAAAAATTCCCCCTGCATTGTGCCTTTAGACACATTAATTGACGCTATCATGGCTAAAGTGGGTTTTGGCTGCAAAGCCTAATCAAAGCAACCAGTCGCCCTGATTTATGACAAATCGAATCGATAAGGCAGAAGAAGGGCAAAGTTTCACAGTCAGGTCACAATTTGACCACAAAGTAAGGAATCACTGACTTATGGAACTTCCACTTTTGAGGCAGACTGGTTCCAGATTGGAGACAATGAAGGCAATGAAGGTTCATCTTATGTTCATAGAAGACGAGAGTGCCCGATTTCTTGCAAAGTCTGCTGTTTTTGTGGCTTAAGGACTGTTAATATCTGTTCACATAATTATGTCGACAGTTTAGAGACCGACCGAAGTTGAGTGAGTTTTGAGTGGCATCAGTTTGATGCGGAAACGAGTTGGTGCTGGCAATAACCGGCACAGGTTAAGTGAAAGTGTGGACGTTTAAATGGCGACGAATTTTTCAGACACGACCGACCACGTTAAATCACGGCCAATCACGCCGTCATTGCCAGACGTGGGACCTTATGAAACCGGACTGAAGCGCGCGTTTGATTTTGTTTGCGTGCTTCTGGCCCTTCCCTTTATCGCACCGCTGGTGGCAATTCTGGCCTTTGTGGTGTCGCGTGATGGGAACAGCCCGTTCTACAGCCAGCAGCGCGTCGGCCGTGGTGGCCGCGTCTACCGGATGTGGAAACTGCGCACGATGGTGGTTGATGCAGATGCGATGCTGCAGGATTATCTCAACAGCAATCAGGACGCTGCGAACGAATGGGCGCTGACCCAGAAGCTGAAGCATGATCCCCGGATCACCAAGGTTGGCGCGCTGCTGCGCAAGTCATCCCTGGATGAGCTGCCACAGCTGTGGAACGTCCTGATCGGCGATATGAGCCTTGTCGGCCCACGCCCGATGCTGCCAGAGCAAGTCGATATGTATCCCGGTCGCGCCTATTATTCCCAGCGCCCCGGCATCACCGGCACCTGGCAGGTCTCCGAGCGGAACCAGTCGACCTTTGCTGATCGCGCGCGCTTTGACTCTGATTATGTGTCCAACCTGTCATTCGGGAACGACGTGAAGTTGCTGCTGGCAACCTGCCGCGTTGTCGTCAAAGGTACAGGTTACTAAAGACGCAGACACTGGGTGCCTGTCACCAGAACGCCCAGAAGCTGATCTTTGCGCCCGCGCTACGCCATTTAAGTGTGTTGCGCGGGCCTACCATATGATTAATGCCACACTGCCGCGTAAACTGCATTGCAAGGCATATGAGCATCAATCATTCTTTGTTAGTAAATGTCGGGACGGTAAGCGAGGTGACTTGCCAGACTGCAGATAATTAAGGGGCTGCCATGTCTAGGTTGTTTTCACTGTTGGGGGCATTGATTGCCCTGACTTTCATTTCCACTGCGGCCGATGCGCAAAGCTATCGGGTCCAGCCGGGTGACACGCTGCGTATTGAGGTCATCGAGGATTCGACGCTGAACCGTACGGTGCTCGTCTCGCCGGATGGTCGGATTTCGGTGCCAAGCGCCGGGGCCTTCCGTGTCAGTGGCCGCACGATTGAACAAATTCAGGCGACACTCTCTGCGCGTCTGGCCGACAACTTCATCAACCCGCCCAGTGTCTTTGTTGATATCACTGCACTGGCGCCTGAAGACGAAGACGCCGAAGATCCGGTTGTTGCGATCTTTGTTGTGGGTGAGGCAACGAACGTTGGCCGTGTTGAGCTTGAGCCGGGAACAACACTGATGCAGGCCATTGGCCAGTTCGGTGGTTTCACCAACTTCGCGGCAACCAAGCGTCTTCAGCTGCGTCGTGGTTCGGTGATTTACCAAATCAACTATCATGATATCCTCAACGGGAATAGCTCGAACGGTGGCGTGCGGATGCACGAAGGCGATGTGATCGTTGTTCCACAGCGCAAGCTCTTCGAATGAGTGACGCCTGAACAGGTGTCACAGGGGGGATAGAAAGATGAAGCAGTTTTGGCCTGTCGCGATTTCGGTTGGCCTGTTGCCCGTGGGCGTCAGCGCACAGGAAGCAGAGCCAGGCGGCGTATTCTTCCGGTTCGCTGTCGAACAGCGATTTGAAACCAGTGATGATTTTGATCTGGCCACCGAAGAGGCTGAATCCGGTTTTGAGGCGGTCACTGGCCTGAACTTTGGTGCGGTCACCGAAACCCGCACGCAGCGTCTTTCCTTTGATGTCGACACCGATGTTCGCGTGTCAGATGGCGAGACTGTCGTCGACGACACGTCACTGACTCTCGCGTATACCCGCGAAAGTGCTGATGCGATGCTGGATGTTGCCGTCAGCACGACGCGGAGCGACATCGCCTTCCTGCGCGATGTTGGCGACTTTCTTGATGATGAAGGGGTACTGGTTCTTCCCGATGACATCGACGACCTGACAGGCACCGGCATTCGCAGCACAACCGTGGTCGAGGCCGGGCTGGAATGGGGGCTGACCGCGCCCGTAGGCTATGTGCTGGGCCTGCGTTGGGAAGGCGAACGCTATGATGAAGCCAGCCCTGACCTGATTGAAACCGACACCGCTGTCTTTAGCGCCGGGACGCGTCTGACCCTGAACGAGGTCACAACAGGCACGCTGACCCTCAGCTATACCCAGACCGAGGATGAAGGCGCGGATCCAGAGGAAACCGCCGCCCTGACCGGCGCAATCACTCTGGAGCGGCCGCGCGGCGCGTTGACCGGACGTATCACCGGCGCCCGCGACGAAGAGGGTGAGACTTTTTGGCTGGCTGCGATTGATCGCACGTTTGAGGTGCCGAACGGTACCTTTGACGGCACCATCGGCGTGACCGAGGACGAGTTTGGCGATCTGCGCGCCCTTGCAGAGCTTGATTATCTGATGCCGCTGCCAGCGGGGGAAATCGGTCTGTCGTTTTCCAGCCTTGTTGAAGCAGGCGGAACAGATCGCGACACGGTGCTACAGGCAGCTTACCTGCAAGAGTTGAACGATGTCAGCGAACTGCGCTTTGCGCTGGACGTCGGTCAGGTCGAATCATACGAGGATGGCAGTACACTTGCGACAGGCGGGCTGTCGGCCGCCTATGCGATTGAACTGACCCCTGTCTGGGATCTGAACGTCGGTGCACGCCGCGATGTCCGCGAAGAAGATGGCGAGGTCAGCCAAGCCACGACAGTTTTCCTGGCCCTCGATCGGGTCTTCTCCTGGCGGCCTTGAGCATCGGTGATCCTCAAGACGACTGAGGATTAGTCTGCGAATCGATCATTTCCACCTGAATCGCCAGAGTTGTGTCAGATGCTGCGTCGCGGCATAAGTTTTCGGCAACAATCGGCCAGAATCACCCCGATTGAACAGGTATCTGCGCAAAGTTCTGCCGCGTTTACAGGGGCTTTCGAATTCCTCTGCCACTGTGGGGGGCTTGTCGTAGGCTAAATTGCAACTATCTTCCTGCGTGTATTGGGCGAATGTATAAATTAATTGGTCGTTAATCCAAAGGATGCATGCTGGTCAGAGAGTGAACAAAGTTTCGCCTAAGTTGGGTGCAAACCTGTGTGCATGGAAATGTGCATGTATAGAAATTCGGATCGTCAGGAGACGTTAATGCTCATCATGTATCTGGCACTCGGTTTTGCTTGCGGCATCATTGCAGCCGTCGCATCCCTGATGGCTGGGGCGGGCATTTTGGCAGCATTCGGTGCCTACGTCGTTGGTGGCCTGATTGGTGCGGTGCTTGGGGGCATCTGGGCGTTGTTGCCGCAGCGGACCAATAATGCCAAGCACAGCGCGACACAGCAAAGCTGGTACTGATCAACGCAACTGCGAACCGCGTAAACACTCTCTCTCGTTGCTGACAGGCGCCCTAGGGGCGCCCTTTCTGTTGCGCGGTGTATGCTAATGCAAATCCGGGCGCGCGGCACGCGCCACACGCCCGTGATCAAGACGACTTTGGCCCGCTGAAATCAGGGGATCGGATCGGTCAGAACAAATGTTCCTGCACCCAGGTATGTGTCTGTCGCAGCCTGCAGATCAAAGATCAGGACGCCGCCAACCTCTTCGGCATCAGGGCCATAGAATGTGCCGCTGATCTCACCGCCGCCGGTACACAGGGCGCGACATGCAGTTGTGCCGCTGAAATCGTTCCCAGTGATCGCGGATGGGTCAATGTCCAACGTAATGCGATCAAAGCCTTGAAGCTCCCCAGCGAATTCACCGCTGACCGTGCCAGCACCCGAGAAATCGGCAACAAGTGTCATGTCGCCTTCGAAGATTGCAAGATCACCGCCTAGATCACCGCTTGCAAAGAACTCACCATCGTAGGTCAGTGTGCCGGTGGTGCGGGCTGCAATCACGTCCGGATCGGTTTCGAAGCCGAACACCAATGCGCTTTCCTGAACAATTTCAGAGGCTTCAAAGATTGCGATATCCAGCGCACCAGCATAAGTGCCTGACGCCGACGGATCATAAATCAACTGCACTTCGCGCCCGTCACTTGTCACGCCTGCGCCATCGGTGATGATGATGGTCTCGCCACCAATCTCGACCTCACCGCTTAGCGCTGTTGCCCCAGCACCGGCAATCAGCGACCCCGCATCAATGCGAATTGTCTGCGCCGAAACGATACTGGACGACCCACCAGCGGTATATCCGCCGGCCCGCAGGCTCATGGTGACGCCAGCGACATCTTCCAAGGACTGGCCAGATGCACCGAAGGGCAGGCCATTGGTATCAATCGTCGCCGGATCGCCGCTTTCGCTGCAAGCGGCAACCACAACAAGACACAGCGGCGCGGCTAGCCGACGCAGGCGGATCGGATAAAACTCAGACATATCAAACTCTTCTCTGCAACACATGCCGCTAAAAAACGGCTCACTCGGGACCGGTTTAGGATAAACCCAATCTTAACGGAACCTGTCTAAAGGAATAATTTTTGCAGTGGTGCGCCTTTGCTGCACGTCGGCGCTCGGCCCGATATGCGGCACATGTGGCACAATGCGGTACTGGCAATGGCTGGCAGGCTTGATGCGCGCAGTGATATGGCGCAGCTTCAGCCCTACAAATGTGGCCGTTCTATTCCGGGCCAGCCAGAGAGCCCTGCATGAAACTGATTGTCCAAATTCCCTGTTTGAACGAAGAAGAAAATCTTGCGGCTGTGCTGGCGTCCGTGCCCCGGCAGATTGCGGGAATCACAACCATCGAAACCCAGATCATCGACGATGGGTCAACCGACCGCACTGTCGAAATTGCGCGCGCACTGGGGGTGACCCATATCCTGCAGAACCGTTTCAATCGCGGTCTCGCCTACAGCTTTCAAAAGGGGATCGAACACGCGCTGGCGCAGGGGGCCGACATCATCGTCAATACCGATGGCGACAACCAATATGACAGCGCATGTATCGCCGATCTGGTGGCACCTTTGGTGGAACGGCGCGCCGATATCGTCCTTGGTGACAGGCAGCCCACGAAAAATATGGCGTTCTCGCCACTGAAACGGCTGCTGCAAAAGTGGGGCAGCGCCGTTGTCAGCAATCTCGCGCGGGTCGATATCTCCGACGCTGTGTCGGGCTTTCGCGCCTATACACGCGAGGCCGCGCTGAACATCAACGTGATGACGCGCTTCAGCTATACCACTGAAACCCTGATCCATGCTGGCCAGCAGGGGATGAAAATCACCTCAGTCGTGATCAGGACGAACAAGACGGAAAGACCGTCGCGCTTGTTCACATCGATGCGGTCGTTTGTGACCAAGCAGGCGGGCACGATTGTCCGCAGCTATGTCATGTATCGGCCCCTGAACGCCTTCATGAAGCTTGGCGGCGTGATGATCCTGATCGGCCTGATCCCTGTCTTGCGTTTTCTGATCCGGTTTCTTGCGGGCAATGGCGATGGCAACGTGCAGTCACTTGTGCTCGGCGGGGTCTTCCTCTTGGCGGGCTACATCACGATCATCCTCGCATTGCTGAGCGAGACGATCGCCACCAACCGCAAACTGCTGGAACAGGTCTTGCGCCGGGTCCGCACACTGGAAGCGGCGCAAGGCAATGCGCCAGAAACCATCCAGCCAGAGCCAACCACCAGCAAAGCGGATCACAAGGCATGAAGCCGTCATTCGCCGGGGCCCCGGCGCTGGCCATCGCGATTATGGGCAGC
>JAHDGO010000051.1:9367-9649 GCA_020627605.1 Yoonia sp. | reverse complement strand
ATGTGTCGACCTCTGCCATTGTCTTGCGGCCAGCGATCACCTCGGCGGCTTCCCGGTAAAGGGTCGCAAACGCCTCCAGATACCCCTCTGGATGGCCCGCGGGGATTCGAGTGACAGCCGCCGCCGCCGGTTGTGCGGCAGCACTGCCGCGCGTGATCATCTGCGGCGGCTCACCCAATTTCGTCAGCCACAAAATATTCGGGTTCTCCTGCGCCCAGCGCAAAGACCCCTGTGCACCATAGACGGCCAAAGTCAGATTGTTTTCATTGCCGACAGCCACCT
>JAHDGO010000051.1:3569-9357 GCA_020627605.1 Yoonia sp. | reverse complement strand
GATGTGACCCCGCGCGCCGTTGCCTAAATCAATCGCGACACGGGCATCATCATCAACCATGCGCCCCGCAACATGCGACCGCAGGTCCGCAGACAAGGTCTGCGCGCGCAGCCCAGTGACAAAACACGCCAGATTGTAGGCATGTGTGCCGATGTCACCAATTGCACCCCCGCCCGCTTGCGATGGATCCGTGCGCCATGCGGCCTGTTTGTTATCGCTTGCCGGTGCCGTGCTCAGCCAGTCCTGCAGATATTTTGCCTCGACAATGCGGATCTTACCCAGCGCACCGTCTGAAACCAGCTGTCTGGCTTCGCGGATCATCGGATAGCCGGTGTAGTTATGGGTCAGGAAAAACGGTGCGGTGCTGGCCTTTGCGGCGGCAAACAGGTTTTCTGCCTGTGCAAGCGTTGCTGTCATCGGTTTGTCGCAGATCACGGCAATCCCTTTGGCCAGAAACGCCTCTGCGATGGGTCCGTGCAGGTGGTTTGGCGTCACGATAGAGACGGCGTCTATACCGTCTGACCGTGCGGCCTCTGCCGCTGCCATTTCGGTGTAATCGGCATAGGATCGGTCTGCGCCAATGCCCAGTTCCATGGCCGAGGCATGCGCCCGGTCCGGGTCGGACGAAAACGCACCCGCCACCAGATCAAAGCAACCATCCAGCCGTGCCGCGATCCGGTGGACGCCACCGATGAACGCGCCCTGACCGCCGCCAACCATGCCCAGCCTGAGAGGTGCCACCCTAAAACCCCATCATCTTGCGCAGGCCCGCGCGATCATTCTCGCCGCCAGCGAAATCGTCAAAGGCCTTATCTGTCCGTCTGATCAGATGACGTGCGATGAATGGTGCCCCTTCGGCCGCCCCTTGTTCAGGGTGCTTCAGGCAGCATTCCCACTCCAACACCGCCCAACCGTCAAAACCGTATTGGGTCAGCCTTGAAAAGATGCCTTTGAAATCAACCTGCCCATCGCCCAGCGACCGGAAGCGTCCCGCGCGGTCCGTCCAATCGGCATAGCCTGAATAAACACCCTGACGCCCCGATGGATTGAACTCTGCATCCTTGACGTGAAACGCGCTGATGCGTGTGTGGTAGATGTCGATGAACGCCAGATAATCCAGCTGCTGCAACAGGAAATGAGACGGATCATATGTGATCATGCAGCGCGGATGCTGATCCAGCGCGTCAAGAAACCGCTCAAAGGTCGCGCCGTCAAAAACATCCTCGCCGGGATGCACCTCAAACCCCAGATCGACACCCGCATCGTCATAGATGTTCAGAAGTGGCTTCCAGCGCTTTGCCAATTCGCCAAAGGCCTCATCGATCAGGCCATCCGGCCGCTGCGGCCATGGGTAGAGATAGGGAAATGCCAAAGACCCGGTAAACCCTACGGCCCCTTTCAGCCCAAGATTGGCAGAAGCCTTTGCCACCTTTGTAACCTGATCAACCGCCCAGGCCTGCCGCTCCGCCGGTTTGCCATGGAGCGCTTTCGGCGCGAAAGCATCAAAGGCCGTGTCATAGGCGGGGTGCACCGCGACAAGCTGACTTTGCAGATGGCAGGACAGTTCTGTGATCGCCACACCGTGTTGCGCACAAATACCTGCAACCTCGTCGCAGTAGTCTATGCTGTCCGCCGCCTTATCAAGATCAAAGACCCGGGTGTCCCATGTGGGGATCTGCACCCCCTTATAGCCAAGACCAGCCGCCCATTCGACAATGGCAGGTAAGGAATTGAACGGGGGCTCATCTCCCAGAAACTGCGCCAGAAAGAGTGCGGGACCTTTGATGGAACTGCTCATCACTTAAACTCCAATCACCGCACTCATGCCAACAGACCCTTGGCCTGTTCGGGGCTAAGGCGTTCCGGCCTGTCGCAAGTTGTCGTCAGGGCGATCACCTCACCGGTTTCGCCTGCTTCCAGGATGGCTGTCATGACCTCGACGACATGTGTCGCAAAAGCAGCGCTGCAGCGATGCGGGCGGCCCTCGGAAATGGCCAGCGCCCTATCGGCAAGGCCGGCACCGCGGTAGTTGGCGTGGACCTCTTCGAAATTCGGCACGGCAAAGGGGTGTTCCCAGCTTTGTTCGGCAGGCTCCCCTGCCCGTTCGGTCACCGTCAATGTGCCGCCAAACCAGTTTGGGTCAGGGACGTTCATGGTGCCTTCGGTGCCGTACAGTTCCATATTGGGGTGATTGCTGGCCCAGACGTCCCAACTGGCCAAGAGCGTGATGATGGCACCGCTTTCAAACGACAGCACCGCATGAATGGTCGTTGGTGTTTCCACGGGGATCACTTCGCCATCCCTTGGGCCGTTCTGGATTGTGCGGGTCGGATGCGCCATGCCGGTAAAGCTGGTGACCTTTTTCACCGGCCCCAACAACTGCACCAGATTGCAGACGTAATAAGGACCAATATCCAGAATCGGCCCTGCACCCTTGAGGAAGAAGAAATCAGGGTTCGGATGCCAGTCTTCCATGCCAGACGACATGACGACGGCCACGCCAGAGGTGACAGTGCCGAGAGTGCCTTCGTCAATCAGCTTGCGGGCCAGCTGGTGGCTGGCGCCCATAAAGGTATCCGGGGCTGACCCGATCCGCAGGTTTTTGGATTTGGCCAGCGCGCCAAGATCCTGCGCCTCTTCCAAGCTGAGCACAAAGGGTTTTTCGGAATAGACGTGCTTGCCAGCCGCAAGGATGGCACGGGACACATCCACATGGGCGGCAGGTATAGTCAGGTTGATCACCAGATCAATGTCGTCAGAGGCCAGCAACGCCTCTACCGTTTGTGCACGCACGCCAAATTCTTCGGCACGCGCCTTTGCGTTGTCCATATTGATGTCCGCAACCGCCAGAATCTGGTAGCCTTTGAACATGGGGGCCAGTTGCAGATAGGCCGCAGAGATATTGCCGCATCCGATGATGCCGACACCAAGATCACGCGTCATGGGTTGTCTCCCAAAGGGTTTTGAATGCGGCGGCTGACCGGCTGGCATAGCCGACAGGGTCGCTTGGCTTGTCATGTTCCAAAACGTAAATCAGATCAGAGGACTGCGCGCGGCAGGCCTGCAAAAGTCCGGCCCAATCCATCGTCCCAGCACCCAGATCGCACCATCCGTCCTGATCAAGGTTGGTGCCCGCAGGGGCAATATCCTTGACGTGCACCGCGCTCAGTCGATTGCCATAACGCCGGACATAGTCGGCCGGGTCACGGCCGCCGCGCACGATCCATGCAAGATCACCTTCCCATGCAATATCAGGCGCATGATCAAGGATGATCTCCATCGGGATGCCGCCGTCAGCCAATGCAACAAACTCAAAGTCATGATTATGCCAGCCAAAGGTGATCCCGGCGTCGGCATATTGTTTTGCGGCGGCTGACAGGCGTTTGGCCAGATCGGCATATCCGGCACTGTCGGTCGGACGATCCTCTTCATTCAGATAGGGGGCGAAAACCCGTGACATGCCCATTGCCTTGGCCATCGCGACGGTCGCGTCAAAATCGCCCTCGATCTCTTCCAGTCCCATATGGCCAGAGGTCATGCTGATGCCATTGGCGTCCATCGCCGCGCGATAGCTGGCAGGATCAGCATAGACGCCGCCATACCCCTCGACAGTGGTGATCCCCATGTCAGGCAATTGGTCCAGCAATGCGATCTGATCAGGGCAGTCGCGCATAGAGTATAGTTGCAGTGCTAAAGTCATCTGTAAGTCCCGGAATTAAAGGCGGTTTTCTGTTTTCGCGTCAAAGAGATGCAGACGCGCGGTATCAAAGCCGATGGTCAGCCTGTCGCCTGACACCAGACCCGACTGGCCATCGGTGCGCACGCGCACGGACTGGCCGGCAAAGTTGATCCAGACCAGCGTGTCAGAGCCCATCGGCTCGACAATATCGACCTCTGCCTCGCTGGTGTACGATGCGGCCTTCGCCGCCTCTCCTGTCAGGATATGCTCTGGCCGGACGCCCAGCCAGACAGGCCCGTCTGTCCGCGCACCGCCGGCAAATTCATAGCCCGTGACATCAAGACCAAAGCCGTCAGCGGCAAATTGCGTGCCGGTCAGTTGACCCGTGAACAGGTTCATCGCAGGCGAGCCGATAAAGTCCGCCACATATTTGTTGCAGGGCTTGGCGTAGATCACCTCTGGCTTGTCCAGCTGCTGGATCATGCCGCCCTTCATGATCGAGATGCGATCGGCAAGCGTCATTGCCTCGACCTGATCATGGGTGACATAGATCATCGTATTTTTCAGTTGTTTGTGCAGGCGCTTCAGCTCCACCCGCAGGTCGGTGCGCAGTTTGGCGTCCAGATTTGACAGCGGCTCGTCAAACAGAAAGACGTCGACATCACGCACCAGCGCCCGGCCAATCGCGACGCGCTGGCGTTGCCCGCCAGACAGGGCACCCGGTTTGCGATCAAGCAGCGGCGCGATCTGCAGGATTTCTGCGGCCTTGTCCACGCGGGCGTTGATCTCGGCCTTGGGCACCTTGGCATTCTTTAGACCGAACGACAGGTTCCCGCGCACTGTCATCTGCGGGTAAAGCGCATAAGACTGGAACACCATGCCGATGCCTCTGTCAGATGGCTCTGCCCAGGTGACGTTCTGGCCTTTGATAAAGATCTGCCCATCAGTCACATCCAGCAGCCCCGCAATGCAGTTCAGCAAAGTCGACTTGCCGCAACCTGATGACCCCAAAAGGACCAGAAACTCCCCTTCGACAATGTCCAGATTGAGGTTCCTGAGGACTTGCACAGCCCCGAAGCTCAGATCGAGGTTCTTGATTTCAACAGAATGAGCCATTGCGGAGGTCAACCTTTCACGGCGCCGGCGGCGATGCCGCGGACAAACAGTTTGCCGGAGGCAAAATAGATGATGAGTGGGACAAGGCCGGTCAGCAGCGTCGCCGCCATATTGACGTTGTATTCCTTGATGCCCTGAACCGAGTTGACGATGTTGTTCAACTGCACGGTCATCGGATAGGTCGCGGGCTTGGTGTAGATCACGCCGAACAGGAAGTCGTTCCAGATGCCGGTCACCTGCAGGATAATCGCCACCACAAAGATGGGCAGGGCCATCGGCAGCATGATCTGAAAGTAGATTTGCCAGAACCCTGCCCCATCGACACGGGCCGCCTTGAACAGTTCCTCGGGGATCGACGCGAAATAGTTGCGGAAAAGCAGGGTCAGGATGGGCATCCCGAAGATCGTATGCACAAGCACCAGACCGCCAATCGAGCCCATCAGCCCGATCTCGCGCAACAGGATCACGATAGGATACAGCATGGTCTGGTAAGGAATGAAGGCGCCGATGATCAGGATGGTAAAGAACACCTCTGACCCTTTGAACTTCCAGTTCGACAGCGCGTAACCATTGATCGAAGCAATGCCGATCGACAGCAGGACAGACGGCACCAAAATCTGCACTGAATTGCCAAATCCGCGCGACAGCCCATCACAGTTGATGCCGGTGCATGCCTCTGACCACGCCTTGACCCACGGCTGGAACGTCACCTCCATCGGGGGGCCAAACACGTTGCCCATGCGGATTTCCGGCATGCCTTTCAACGATGTGACGATCATCACATAAAGCGGCAGCAGGTAATACATCGAGACGACGATCAGCGTGCCATAGAGAAAGATATTGGCCCGCGAAAAGCTCTTCTTTGGTTTGGGGCCACGGGGGCCGCTTGCGATTTCTGCTGACATATCAGGCACGTTTCCGTCCTCCGAATTCGAGGTAGGCCCAGGGGATCAGGATGATCACGACAGAACACAGCATCATCGTCGAAGCGGC
>JAHDGO010000051.1:0-3559 GCA_020627605.1 Yoonia sp. | reverse complement strand
GCGGCAAAACCCTGTCCCAGGTTCTGGGCACGGAACATGAACTCAATCACATATTTCGCAGGCACCTCTGAGGCGAGACCCGGCCCGCCGCCGGTTTGCGCCACAACCAGATCGTAAAGTTTGATGATCCCAGATGCGATCAGCACCAGAGAGGTCACAAAGACCGGGCGCATCATCGGGATGATGATCATCACATAGGTTTTCACGGTGCCAATGCCGTCTACACGGGCGGCTTTCCAAATATCCTCATCAATGCCGCGCAAACCGGCCAGCATGATGCACATGATTAACCCGGTGCCCTGCCACAGACCTGCAATCAACAGGCCGAAAATCACGGTGTCGGGGTCGTTGATCGGGTTGAAGGTAAAGGTTTCAAAGCCCCAGCCCCTGACCACACTTTGCAGGCCAAATTCCGGGTTCAGAATCCACTGCCACGCCAGCCCGGTCACAACAAACGACAGGGCAAAGGGGTAAAGAAAGATCGTGCGGAACGCACTTTCAAAGCGGATTTTGCGATCAAGACAGGCGGCCAGCGTAAAGCCGATGACAAGCGTCAGGACCATCGAACAAACCCCGTAGATGCCAAGGTTCTTGATCGAAATGATCCAGCGATCAGAACTCCACAGTCGCTCATACTGATCAAGGCCAACCCAATTGGTCTTGGGCAGCATCCGCGAACCGGTGAACGAATATGCAACCGTCCATGCCGTGCCACCGACAAAGACCACCAGCGCAGTCAGGATCATCGGGATCGACGCCAGCTTGGCCATCAGGTTCTTGAACAGATAGCTGGGGCGCTTGGCAGGGGTCGTCGGCGCAGAGACCGAGGTCACAGTCATTGTGTCAGCTCCAGGCATGTAGGGTAGGCAGAAAAAAGGGGGTTGGCCCGGCGGCGAACCGCCGGACCAGGCTGCGGGAGGCCGTTTAGTCCGCGTCTTCGATCAGCTGCGCATAGCTTGCCTGCGCATCAGCTGCGGACATGTCCCCTGACCAGAATTGCGCCATCAGATCCTCGATCTGGGTTTGCGTATCTGCGGACAATGATTGATCACCCGATGGCAGCACGCCACCTGCGGCGAGAATGCCAAGACCTTTCTGCATGCAGCCGTTTGCAGACGACATGTCGATGTCACCGCGGACCGGCAAAGAGCCTTTGGCAAGGTTGAAAGACACCTGCACCTCTGGCGAGATCAGCAGTGCGGCAAGTTCTTTCTGCGCGGCGGTGATTTCCGGGTCATCGTTGACAGGAAAATAGAAGGCATCGCCGCCAGTGTCCAAAATCTCGTTCAGACCCAAGCCCGGCAGGCAGGAATAATCCTCGCCCTCAACCTGACCTGCGACAGCGAATTCGCCCTGCGCCCAGTCGCCCATGATCTGCGCGCCGGCATTGCCGGTGATGACCATATTGGTGGCCTGGTTCCAGTCCTGCACACTTGACCCGCGAGCCAGTTCCCGTGCGTTGGCCACAGCCTCGAACACGGCGGTGTATTCAGGGCCACGGGCCACGTCGGCGTTCTTGTTGACGGTCACTTCGCGCCATGCGTCGGTGCCGGCAACGGCAATCGTGATCGCACCAAACGCAAGGTTCTGCTGCCAGCCCTGCTGGCCCATGGCCAATGGCAAGGTGCCTGCTGCTTCCAGTTCACCGGCGCTGGCGACAAATTCGTTCCAGTCGGTCGGGACCTCCAGACCGGCATTTTCATAGGCATCATGCGACAGCCAGATCCACTGCGCCGAATGGATGTTGACGGGCACACAGTAGATGCGGCCATCCAGTGTGCAGGAATCCAGCAGCGACGATGGGTTAACAAGATCAGCCCAGCCGCCAGCTTCGGCAACGTCGGTCAGATCAAGCATCAGGCCAGCTTCGATCAGCTCTTCGGCCTGACGACCGTGGTTCAATTGGGTTGCCGCCATCGGATCACCGCCAAGGATGCGGGAAATGATGATCGGGCGCGCTGTGCCGCCGGACCCGGCGATGGCACCATCAAGCCAGGTGTTGCCGGTGGCGTTCCATGCTTCGGCAAACTTCGACACCGCAGCAGCCTCACCACCGGACGTCCACCAATGTGTCACTTCCAGTTCAACGGCCTGAACCGCCGATGCGGCGGTAAGTGCTGTTCCCAGCAACATAGTCTTCAATACTTTGGACATTCTTTCCTCCCAGAAAATACGGATTCCCGCTTTGCTTTTTCGATCGCGACCTCCTGCAATCGATTACATAAGACTTTAGCGTTGACTACTCTGTCAACAATTTATGTAATCGATTTCAAGAAAATGCGTGAATGCGAGGCCGGATGATCCCCAAAAATGTGACAATTCAAGATGTTGCACGTGTTGCCGGGGTGTCCACTGCGACGGTGTCGCGCACGCTGTCACAACCTGATGTCGTCAACGAATCAACGCGGAAACGCGTGTCAGAGGCCGTCAGCGTGACAGGTTACAGGCTCAACCGGGCCGCACGGAACCTGCGGACGCAACGCGCCCACTCTGTCCTTGTCCTGCTGCCGGATCTGGCCAACCCGTTCTTTTCGGAAATCCTGAAAGGCATATCACGCGTCCTCTCGCAAAGCGGCTATTCAATGCTGATCGCCAGCACCAAACAGGTGCATGACAGCGGCGAACGGCTGTTTGACTATCTGGATGACGCCCGCGCAGACGGCATGATCATCCTCGATGGCGGGCTGGATGCGGATGTTATCGCCATGCTTGAAAGCGCCCGCCAGACCAGCCGCATTCTGTTTGCCTGCGAATGGGTCGAGGGGGCTGATTTTCCAACCGTCAGATGCGAAAACCGGCAGGGCGCACGGGAAGCCGTCAATCATCTGCACAGCCTCGGGCACCGCAAGATCGCCCATGTCACAGGCCCCGCCGGAAACGTCCTGATGCACGCGCGCAAGGATGCTTTTGTCGCGCAGATGGCCAGTCTGGATTTGCCACTGAAACCTGAATGGCTGATCACCGGCGACTTTTCGATTGCCGCTGGCTGTGCCGCCGCACAGACGTGGATCGCGATGGAAGACCGCCCGACGGCGGTGTTCTGCGCGTCAGACCAACTGGCCCTGGCCTTCATCGCCGAACTGTCCCGCCACGCCTTCACCGTGCCGGACGATGTATCGGTGATGGGTTTTGATGACATCGACTTTGCCGAACAATTCATCCCTTCGCTGACATCGATCAGACAAGACCGGCTGCGCATCGGCGAAACAGCCGCGCAGATGTTGATGGACCGGATCAACGCCCCCACCGACACGACCGAAGAAACGACAACAGTCGTGCCGGTCTCACTCGTCGTCAGGGACAGCACCGCGCCACCGAAACACTAGATCGGGGCCACATGCGGCCCACGGCAGCGACGGTCTGTGGTCTCACGCTGTGCATACAGGTTCTGTACAGCATCTGTACGGGATCATTGCGGGCATTTTTGGCCAAAGCCGCAATGGAGCAATGCGTCAACGATCGCGGGTTGAGATCGGCAAATAACGTGGCGCTGTTCTTGCAGGATGTGAAATGGTGCCCCCACACGGACTCGAACCGCGGACCTACTGATTACAAATCA
>JAHDGO010000484.1 GCA_020627605.1 Yoonia sp. | reverse complement strand
GCAGGTATTTGGGAAACCAATCCATCACCAACAGTCAAAATAGCATATGTTTCGAAAGCACGGCCAATTTCCATGTCATGCACAAATATGCCAATGACCAGCCCCATGATCAGGTTGAGCGCGGTGATCAAGAGCCCCGCAATCGCGTCGCCTTTGACAAACTTCGACGCCCCGTCGAGGGAACCGAAGAAGGTGGTTTCCGCCTGCTCACGCTCGCGCCGGGCCTTTGCCTCTTCATGGTCGATGGCACCGGCTGCCACGTCGCTGTCGATCGCGAGTTGTTTGCCCGGCATGGCATCCAGCGCAAATCGCGCGCCAACCTCTGCCATGCGGGTGGCCCCTTTGTTGATGACGACGAAATTGACGATCAGCAGCACGCAAAAGATGACAAGGCCCAGCAAAACGCTGCCGCCCATCACGAACATGGCAAAGCCTTCGATGACGCCGCCAGCGGCGTCAGTGCCGGTGTGACCCTCACCAATAATCAGTTTCGTTGAGGAAACGTTCAGCGACAGCCGCAGCACAAGCGACGCAAGCAGCACCGTTGGAAAGGCAGAGAAATCAAGCGGTCGGTCAATGAACAGGGTGACCGTGAACATCAGGATCGCCAGCGCAAAGGATGCCGCCAGCCCGATGTCCAGCACCCACGCCGGCATTGGCAGGATCATCATCACGATCACGGCCATCAGGGCGACAGCCAGCAGGATGGTGGGCTGAAACAGGTCGCGCGCGGCAAAACTGCCGACACTGGATGCGGTTGACCCTGTTGTCATCATCGTCTCCTTGGCGTTCTGCCAAACGCGGCGCAACATCGCTCCGCCACACAGCACTATCGCGGGTTTGTTGACAAAGAATGAGCCGAGATCGGCGGATCAGAAATCCGGCGGCACCGCAAATTGGTCCAGCAAAGCATCGAGCGTGGCGCGCGACTGCGCTGATCGTTCCAGCAAGGCGCGGCCGTCCCGCAGGGGGCTGTCGGCTGACAGCGTGCCAGGCTCTGGTGTAGCGACCAGTGCCGCCGCATCCTGAAGTATGGCAGCACGCGCAGGGTCTGCGTCTGTTGGCCGATGCAAAGCCGTATCAACCTGTTCCGTATTCATCACCTCTGACCGTTGCATCGCGAGTGCCTCTTCAACCAGGTTCAACGCTTCGACAGTGTCCTGCGTGCGCAACAGACGGATGGCCGTCGCCGCATCGTTGCGCGCCAAGGCAAGACGCGCCTGCAACAGGGCGCGCCGGTCCGCA
>JAHDGO010000050.1:6026-9674 GCA_020627605.1 Yoonia sp. | reverse complement strand
AGAACAGATCGCGCGCCGCTTGGGTCGCTGACCGCAGATTAATCCGTGGTGGTGGCGTTGAAGGTAAACAACTGTTGGCCTGCAATCTGATAGCCGTTGATCAGGCCCGCAGCTCTCGGTGATGTCAGCCAACCCTCCAGCCTTTCAGCCACCTGCGCGTTGACATGCGGGTGGCGTGCCGGGTTGACTGGCAGATAGGCGTATTGGTTGAAAAGCGCCGGATCACCGGCGTATAGCAGCGCCAGATCCTGCGGGTTGGCGAAGTTCAACCAGCTTGCCCGATCAGCCAGAATATAAGCACCCATCGCTGCCGCCGTGTTGAGTGCGGCACCCATGCCAGCACCCACAGGTCGATACCAGTCACCTTCCGGCGCGATCCCCGCCGCCTGCCAAAGCGTCATTTCCATCTTATGCGTACCGCTGTCATCGCCACGGCTGACAAATGCTGCCCCGGCCCCGGCAATTGCCGTCAGCGCATCAGCCGCCGTAGAGTGGGCTGCAATACCGGCAGGGTCATCCCCCGGCCCCACAATGACAAAGTCATTATACATGATCTCTCTGCGATGGGTGCCGTGTCCGGCGGCGACAAAAGCCTCCTCCGCCGCGCGGCTATGCACAAGGATCGCATCCACATCACCAGCCTCACCCAAGCGCAAGGCCTGCCCTGTCCCAACGACCAGCAGTTGCACTGTGATCCCGGTGTCCTCTGCGATGGCGGGCAACAGCACATCAGACAGACCAGAGTTGTGAAAGGATGTCGTCACTGCCAGCTTCAGCGTTTCAGCCGCCGCTGGCGTGACCCACAAGAGCAGGGCCAGTAAAAACCTGATCATTCGACGATGTCCCCCTTCAAATGGGCTCTGGCCTGCGGTGTCTGCGGATCGGCAAAGAAAGCTGCCGCCGGTCCTTCCTCGATGATCTGACCATGCATCAGGAAAACGACCTCATCCGCCAGACGCCGTGCTTGCCCCACGTCGTGGGTCGCCATGACGATACGCGTGCCCTGCGCCTGCGCCTCTTGCAGCAGGCGTTCGATCTCGCGCGTGGCGGGGCCGTCCAGATTGGCGCAGGGTTCGTCCAGAAACACGATCTGCGGCTTGCGGATGAGGGCGCGGGCCAGTGCGAGTTTCTGTTTCTCGCCGCCCGACAGGCGCGGGGCAGCACGGTCCAGCGCGTCACCCAGCCCGACCCGTGCGGCCCATGTTGCCGCCTCTGTCATGGCCGCTGCCCTGCCAATACCTGACAAGCGCAACGGATAGGCCAGATTTTCCTGCACCGTGCGGCGCAGCATGATCGGTTGCTGAAACACAAAGGCCTGCTGCGTCTGCGCTGCCTCCAGCGGCACCTGCCATGTCATCTGACCTGTGGCCAGACGCTCCACCCCGTGCAATGCGCGCAACAGCTTGGTCTTGCCTGCCCCATTGGGCCCCATGATGATGGTGCATCCCGTGTCCGACAGCGTCAGGTCAATTGGACCCAGCAGGGTCTTGCCCCGCCGCTTGACAAAGGCCCCTGACAGGGTCGCTGGCAGAATGGGCGTCACCATTTGCCCTCTCTTTCCGTGCGTCCGACCATGTGGATGATCAGGTTCACAGTCATCGCAAGCCCGATCAGCACAAAGCCGAGGCCAAGCGCCAGCGCGAAGTCGCCCTTTCCGGTCTCCAGTGCGATCGCCGTGGTCAGAACGCGCGTCGCCTGATCTATATTACCACCAACGATCATGATCGCACCGACCTCGCCAATTGCGCGGCCAAACCCGGCAAGGGCTGCGGTGATCAGCGCCCGCCGCCCGTCCCACAACAGCGTGCGGATGCGTTGCCAATGGCTGGTAGAGAGAGAGATCAGCAGATCATGATACTCTGCCCAGATGTCGCGCATTGCCTGATGTGCGATTGAGGCGATGAGCGGTGTGATGATGATGACCTGCGCGATGATCATCGCCGTGGGTGTGAAAAGCAGACCAAAGACCCCAAACGGTCCAGAACGTGACAGCATCAGGTACACGATCAGCCCGACAACAACCGGCGGCAGCCCCATCAGCGCGTTCAGAAGGGCAATGACCGTGCGCCGGGACCGAAACCGCCGGATGGCCAGCCAAGCCCCCAGTGGCAACCCCATGGCCGAGGCGATCACAACAGCCGTCAATGTCACCTGAAGCGAGCGCAGGGTGATGTCGACAAGATCGGCATCCAGCGTGATCAGCAGCCAGAAACCGGCGACCAACCCCTCCCAAATCTCACCCATGATGCTGTTCCATGCTTTGTGCGCCCGTCATGGTTTCACGGGGCTAGGGTGTGTTCAACGCCGAATCCGACGCTTTGTCCCCTGTTCGCCGCATGGCGCGGCCAGCGCGGATGAAAGCGACGATGAAAATCACCGTCAGCACCAGAATGACCGTTGGTGCGGGCGCACTGTCGAGAAAGAAGCTCAGATAGACGCCGCCCAGCCCCGCCAGCATGGTCACGCCAACGGCAATCGGCAGCATCAGTGCAAAACGGTTCGTCAGCAAAAACGCAATGGCACCGGGCGCGATCAGTAACCCGATGGCCAGAATGATCCCTACGGCCGACAATGTCGCGACAATCGTGAGCGAAATCAGTGCGAGCAGACCGTAGTGCAGCCAGCCCACACGCAGCCCGACCGCCTGCGCCTGCACCGGGTCAAAGGCGTGCAGCATGAAATCACGCCGTTTTGCCAGCACAACCGTCGCCACGACCGCCGCCACCACACCGGCGGTCCACAGGTCCTGTGCCCCCACACCCAGCATGTTGCCAAACAGGATGTGATCAAGATGCATCTCTGTGTCGATACTGATGTAAAGCACCAGCCCAAGCCCGAACATGCCGGAAAACACGACCCCCATCACGGTATCCGGTTTCACCCGGCTGTTTTGCGCCAGAAACCCTGTGCTGACCGCACAAAACATACCAGCCACAAACGCGCCAATGATCAGCGGGATGTTCAGGACGAAAGCCAGCACAACGCCGGGCAGGACAGCATGGCTGATCGCATCACCCATCAGCGACCAGCCTTTGAGCACCAGATAACAGGACAAGAGGCTGGTGGGCACAGCAATGATTGCCATCATCAGGAAGGCGTTGTTCATGAAGGCGAACTGGAAGGGAAACAGCAGGCTCTCCATCATCACGCCTGCAATGCCGCAGCAGCGCGGCGTCTGGCAGCAAGGTAACCGTGCTTGGGTGCGAAAAAGAAGGCCAGCAGGAAGAGCGTCGTTTGCAAGCAAACGATGATGCCTCCCGTCGCGCCATCCACAAAATAGCTCAGGTAGGCGCCGACAAAACTCGTCCCTGCCCCGATGCCTGCGCTGAGGACCAGCAATCGTGGAAAGCGGTCTGTCAGCAGATAGGCCGTGGCCCCCGGTGTCACCACCATGGCAATCACCAGAAATGCGCCGACAGTTTGCAACGCGGCCACGCAAGAGGCCGAAAGCAATGTGAAAAACACCACCCGCAGCAGGTCCGGGCGCAGCCCAATGGACCGGGCATGGTTTTCATCAAAGAAGGCGACCATCAGGTCTTTCCATTTCGCGATGAGGACCGCCAGTGTCACAAACCCGATGATCGCCAGCTGCAGCGTATCACCTGGAGATATGGCAAGGATATTGCCTAGTGTGATCGTCTCCACACT
>JAHDGO010000050.1:0-6016 GCA_020627605.1 Yoonia sp. | reverse complement strand
GAGAGCGACACCATGAACAGGCCCAGCCCGAAGAATGAGGTAAAGATCAGCCCGATGATCGTGTCCTCTTTCAGGCCTGACCGCTGGTTGAGAAACAGCATCGCCCCTGCGGCCAGACCACCGGCCACAAACGCCCCCAGCGCGAATGGCAGGCCAAGCATATAGGCCCCCGCCACGCCCGGCACGATGGAATGGCTGAGCGCATCACCGATCAGCGACCAGCCTTTTAGCATCAGATAGGCCGACAGAAACCCGCAAATGCACCCCACCAGCGCGCTGACCCACATGGCGTTGAACATGTAACTGTAACCGAAGGGTTCCAGCAGCAGCGTCATTCTGTGGTCTCTTCGCGTGCAGGGGCCGGGGCATCATCGTCGCCGTAGACAACAAAGGGCCGTTCATCATCGGTGATCACCCTGATCTGGCGGCTGTCGTCATCATCATGCAGATCAGACCCGCCCAGCACGAAGTGGCGCAACACGCCGCCAAAGGCCAGTTCAAGGTTTTCGCGGGTAAACACCTCTTCCGTCAGCCCGTAGGCAAGCACGGTCTGCTTGACAAGGATCGTGCGGTCGCAGAATTCAGGAACAGAGCCGAGGTTGTGGGTCGAGACGATGATCACCCGCCCCTCGTCGCGCAGGTCGCGCAGCAGGGCGACAATGGCGTCTTCGGTCTGCACATCGACGCCGGTAAAGGGTTCATCCAGCAAGATCACCTGCCCCTGTTGCGCCAGCGCGCGCGCCAGAAAGACGCGTTTGCGCTGGCCGCCGGACAGCTCGCCAATCTGGCGGTCGCGAAATTCCGTCATATTGACCCGCGCAAGCGCATCGGTGACGGCAGCATGATCAGCCGCCTTTGGTCTGCGGAAAAATCCCATATGGCCAAAACGCCCCATCATGACCACATCCTCGACCAGTACCGGAAAGGTCCAGTCGACCTCTTCTGCCTGCGGGACGTAAGCCACGATGTTCTGGCGCAATGCGGCGGCCACCGGCATCCCGAGCACCGAAATCTCGCCCTTGGCGGCGGGGACAAAGCCCATGATCGCCTTGAACAGGGTCGATTTGCCGGCGCCATTCACGCCGACGAGGGCCGCAATTGTGCCCTTGGGGATCTCAAAACTTGCGTCTCGCAAGGCGGTGTGCCCGTTGCGATAGGTTACCGTAACGTCGCGCGATGCGATCCCGCTGTCAGGATTCATTCGGTCAGCCCCGCCGCAATGGTTTCAGCGGTGACGCGCAACAGGTCCAGATAGGTCGGCACAGGGCCGTCCGCCGCCGTCAGGCTGTCAACGTAGAGGACACCGCCATAGCGCGCGCCGGTTTCGCGGGCCACCTGCTCTGCCGGGGCCTGACTGACGGTGCTTTCGCAAAAAACCGCAGGGATGTTATTCTCGCGCACAGTGTCGATGACGCGGCGCACCTGCTGCGGGGTGCCTTGCGCATCGGCGTTGATCGGCCAGAGATAGAGTTCCTGCATCTCAAAATCGCGCGCCAGATAACTGAACGCCCCCTCGCAGCTGACCAGCCAGCGCTGGTCTGCGGGTACGTTCAGAATGGCGTCGCGCAAAGGGGCCATCGTCGCCGTGATCTCTGCCTTGTAGCTTTCGGCATTGGCGCGATAAGTCTCTGCATTATCAGGGTCATGGGTGACAAAGGCGTCGCGGATATTGTCGACATAGATCAGCGCGCTCTCGACGCTCATCCAGGCATGCGGGTTTGGTTTGCCTTCATAGCTGCCTGATGTGATGCTCATCGGGGTGATGCCGTCGGTCAGCGTCACACTGGGCACATCAGACAGGTTGCCGAAGAACTGTGCGAACCACAGTTCAAGGTTCAGCCCGTTCCACAGGATCAGGTCAGCATCCTGCGCGCGGATGATGTCGCGCGGCGTCGGCTGATAGCCGTGGATTTCGGCACCGGCCTTGGTGATGCTTTCAACAATGGCGGCGTCCCCCGCCACGTTCTGCGCCATATCGGCGATCACGGTGAATGTTGTCACCGCCTTGAACTTGTCCTCTTGCGCCTGTGCGCCCTGCGCAAGCAGCACAGATACGACCACAGCCAACATCACCCTGGCAGATTTCACCCCGTTCTCCTTTCAATCTCTGATCCACACAAGAATAGAATGCTTATGAGAATTATTCGCAACTATAGGCTTGAAGACCACTTAGGCAAGGGCGCGCGCCACGGATTCGACAATCTGCGCGAACTCGGGCTTGATCAGGCCAGCACAGACAAAAAGGACCGCATCATGCCCAAAGGCTACGTCATCGCCCATGTCAGCGTCACCAATCCCGAAGCCTATCAGGAATACGTGGCCAGAGACACGCCAATCATCGCAAGCTATGGCGGTCGCCCGCTGGCCCGGGGCGGCAGATCGGAAGAGCCTGAAGGCCCGCAATTTGACCGCCACGTCATCTTTGAATTCGATGATTTTGAGCAAGCCAAGGCGATGTACAACGACCCCGCCTATCAAGAGGTGGCGCAGATCCGCCGCGACAATTCCGACAGCATGATCGTGCTGGTCGAAGGCGTCTAGGGCAGCACCGCCAGCCAGAGCCAGACCGTCAGGATCGACAGTGCCGTTGCCATCAGAACGGAAGATGCGGCAACTCTGCGCGCGCGCCCGTAGAGATTGGCAAAGACATAGGCGTTGATCCCCGGCGCCATGGCAGAGGTCAGAATGGCAGAGCGCAATGCAGCGTCTGACAGATCATTCATCCACGCCAGCCCCCAGACCAAGAGCGGCTGCACGAGCAGCGACACGAAGACGACAAACATGATCGTGCGCATGTCCCCTTCTGGCCGGTAGCGATAAAGCACACCACCCAATCCGAAAAGTGCCGCCGGCAGCGCCGCGCGCACCATCAGATCCAGTGCGTCGGTCAGCACATCCGGCAATGGAATGCCGCCAAGGTTCACCACAAAGCCCAGACTGATCCCCACGATCAGTGCATTGTGGAACATCGCGTTGAGCACCTTGCCCGGCAAGGCGGCCAGGCTGCCGCCGCGATTGCGCACGATCTCCATCGCGGTGATGCCGACGGCGTAGCAGAACGGCGAATGGATCGCGATGATGGCATAGTTCGCCTCTAACGCGCCGACGCCATATGCCCGCTCTGTGATGGGCAACCCCAGCAGCAGCGAGTTGGCGAAAAGGCAGCAAAAGCCGATGGCGACGCTGTCTTCCCAGTCGCGCGCAAAGATGTACCGCCCGCCCAGCAGCCCGATGACGAAACAGGCAAAGGCGGCAAGGTAGTAGCTGCCCAACAGGCCAGTGTCGAAGTTCTGCCCCAGATCAAGCGTCGAGATCGCGCGAAACAGCAGGCAGGGTATGGCGAAACCTTGGGTGAATTTCATCAGCCCGTCGACGCCAGCGTCGCTGAAATACCCCTTCCAGACTGCCAGATAGCCAAAGCCGATCACCAAAAAGACCGGCAGGATGACATCCAGAAGGGCGGCCATTACCGGGCCAGATCGAAGGTCAGCGTCATCCCGTCATAGGCCGGGTGGACATGGTCAGGTGTTTCGGCGGCGACGGTCGCATAATCCAGATCGTTGTGCATATTGGTCAGCACCGCCTGTCTGGGGGCCACGCGCGCGATCCAGTCGAGCGTGTTGGCCAGATGCGAATGGGTCGGATGTGGATCGCGGCGCAGCGCGTCCACGATCCAGGTGTCGAGGCCTTCCAGCATGGCCCATGATGTCTCTGGGATGGTTGAGACATCAGGCAGATAAGCCACATCGCCGATCCTAAAACCCAGCGCCTCGATCCGACCGTGTTCCACCTCAAACGGGCGCAGGGTTATGTCGCCCCCTGCCCCGCTGACCGTGAAATCGCCGTCGATAGGATTGAGTTCGCAAATCGGCGGATAGGATGACCCCTTTGGCTGCACAAAAGCATAGCCGAACCGCCCCAGCAGGTCGTTGCTGGTATCCCCGTCAGCCCAGACCTGCAGGCGTTGCCGCGTGTTGAAAACCACCATGCGCAGATCATCAATCCCGTGCACATGATCTGCGTGGCTGTGCGTATAGACCACCCCGTCCAGTGTGCCGACGCCGGCGTCCAGCAACTGCGCCCGCATGTCGGGGCCGGTGTCGATCAACACGCGGGTGGCCTGATCACCAGAGGTCCGCGTGACCAGCAGCGCACAGCGCCTGCGGATGTTTTTGGGGTTGGTGGGGTCACAGGCCCCCCAAAGCCCACCCAGACGCGGCACACCGCCAGACGACCCACAGCCCAGTATGCGAAAGCTGATCTGGTCCGTCATGGGGCAGCTTTCCAGAAGAGCCGATCGAAATTTGCCGTCGTTTGCGCGGCGAAATCCTCGTACGACAATCCGAACACCTCTGCCCCGACGCGGGCGGTGTGGGCGGTATAGGCGGGCTCGTTCCGTTTCCCGCGATAGGGCGGCGGAGCAAGGTAGGGGCTGTCGGTTTCCACCAGGACGCGGTCGACAGGGGCTGCCGCGAAAATATCGCGCAACGCCTGACTTTTGGGGAAGGCAGCGATGCCAGACATCGACAGGTAGAAGCCCATATCAAGTGCCGCGCGTGCGAGCGCTGCACTGCTGGAAAAGCAATGCATGACGCAGGTGTATGCGCCCTGATCATATTCTTCGCGCAGGATACGGGCCATATCATCATCCGCCGCGCGGGCGTGGATGATCAGCGGCAGCTTGGTTTCACGCGCCGCCGTGATGTGGACGCGCAGGGATTGCTGTTGGATCTCTGCGCTTTCGGCGGTGTAGTGATAGTCCAGCCCGCTTTCGCCGATGGCCACGAACTTCGGGTGGTCTGCAAGCGCCAAAAGCTCTTCAACCGTTGCCAAGGGTTCATCCGCCGCACTCATCGGGTGGGTGCCTGCGGCATAGTAGACTGGGGTGTATTTTTCCGCGATGGCACGCACCTGCGGTTCAAGCCGCAACCGTGTGCAGATCGTCACCATGCGCGCCACGCCTGCGTTAACCGCACGCGCGACAACATCGTCGCGCTCTGCGTCGAAGTCGGGAAAATCCAGATGGCAATGGCTGTCGACGAGTGTCGCTTGGGTCATCTCGCGGCTTTCAGGCTGCGGCGACACCTTGCGCCGTCTCTTCTATCTTGAAGATCATATCAAGGATCAGCGCCGCAGGGTCAAGGTTCACCGCGCGGCCATGGCGCGACCGGTCGCTGAGGTCCTGCTGCAGCTGCGCCCAGCGGCGTGCGGCGCGATCATCCGGGGCAAGGCGGGCCAATAGACGCGCCTCTCCGGGGGCGCCTTGGGCGGCGGGCTCTCCCATCAGACCGGCACGGGCTGCGCGGGACAAAAAGAGGTCGATCAGGTCCAATGTCATGCCGAACCGGACATCCGCACCACGGCCCGTGCAGCTGTCCGCAAGGCGCAGGGCCGCCGGGCGGTCGATATGCGGCAAGCCTTCGCACAGCTTGATCAGGCTGGCATAAAGCGCCAGACCATCATGGTTCAAAAGCCTGATCGCATCGCCTGCCGATCCGCCAGCAAGCGTTGCAAGGCTTTCGCTTTGGTCGGAGGGATGACCGGCCTGCGCCAGCGCCTTTTGCAGGTCCGCAGGCGACAATCGCGCGCAGCGCAGCTCGCGACAGCGCGACCGGATCGTCGGCAAAAGGCGCGAGGGTTGATGCGCGATCAGCAGCAGGGTCGCGTTGGCTGGCGGCTCTTCCAGCTCTTTCAAGATCGCATTGGCCGCGTTGCGGTTCAGCTCGTCTGCAGCATCCACGATCACGACGCGGCGGCCACCATCCGTGGCCGACATCTGGAAGAAGCGTTTCAGACTGCGCACCGCGTCCACGGTGATTTCGGCACGCAGCTTTTTGGTCTGGTCATTCCAGGGGCGACGGATGACGCTGAGGCGCGGATGCGCGCCAGCTTGGACAAGTCTTGCGTCAGGATGGTCAGGGGCGACATCCAGCGTCGGGTCGCCGAATAATCCGGCCTCTTCCCCCGCCAGCAGGAATGTGGCGATTTTCCACGCCAGTGTCGCCTTGCCTACCCC
>JAHDGO010000049.1 GCA_020627605.1 Yoonia sp. | reverse complement strand
GCGTCATGTGGCGGACCTGTTCGCCAATGTCCTGACGGGTGAGGCGCTGCTGACGCTTCTGAAGCATCCGCTTTGTCATTCCGGCGCAGCGGATCGCGGGGATCACCTGCGCCATACCCGCGATCTGGAACTGCATCTGCGCCGTTTTGGCCCGCCATTCCCGACCGCGACCGCCTTGCTGGATTGGGCTGCAAAAGATGACGGTCGCGCGGCTTGGGCCCATTGGCTGGCGCCGCTGATCTTTGATCTGGTCCATGAGGGTGAAACACCGCTCGCCACTCGGGTGACTGCGCATCTGACACTGGCCGCGGACTTGGCCGCAGGCCCAGACGGGGCAGATGCCGGCGGCCTGTGGGATCTTGCCGCAGGACGCGAGGCGCGCCGCATCTGCGACACGCTGGTCCACGCGGCACCGGCTGGCGGCGCGATGACCGCACGCGATTACGCCAGCCTGTTTGGTGGCGTGATTGCAGAAGGCGTCGTGCGTGACCGGGACGCTGGACACCCCGGCATCCTGATCTGGGGCACGCTGGAGGCACGGGTGCATGGCGTCGATCTGACAATTCTCGGCGGTATGAACGATGGCGTCTGGCCAGAGGCCCCCAAGGCCGATCCGTGGTTGAACCGCGTAATGCGGGCAGAGGCAGGATTGCTGCTGCCGGAACGGCGGATTGGCCTTTCGGCACATGACTACCAGCAGGCCATCGCCGGGCCGGAAGTCTGGATCACCCGCGCCAAGCGCTCTGCCGAGGCGGAAACCGTGCCATCGCGCTGGATCAACCGTCTGACCAATTTGCTGGATGGCTTGCCGGACCAGAACGGGCCAGCCGCCTTGTCGGAAATGCGCGCGCGCGGAGACCAATGGCTGGCCATGGCGCAAGAACTTGCCACCCCAAGGACACGCAGTGAAGCCGCCAAACGCCCCTCGCCCTGTCCGCCACTGGCGGCGCGGCCCGACCGATTGTCGGTCACACAGCTCAAGACGCTGATCCGCGACCCCTATGCGATCTACGCACGCAAGACACTGCGCCTTGACCCGCTTGATCCGCTGGTGCCCAGCGCCGATGCACCCCTGCGGGGGATCATCATCCACAGCATCCTTGAAAAGTTCATTGCCGCCGGGCATGGGCCCGATGACCGTGATGCGCTGATGCAGATCACCCGTGAAGAACTGGATGCGGCCTGCCCATGGCCCACAGTGCGTGCCAGCTGGCGCGCGCGCATGGACCGCGCCGCCGACCCGTTTCTGGCTGATGAGGCAGAGCGGCAGGCGCGCGCTGTCACGTCCAAGCTGGAAGAGAAGGGAGAGATCATCGTCGCCCCATCCGGCGTTCTGCTGACCTGCAAGGCTGACCGCATCGACCTGACCGCAGCGGATGAGGCCTGGATCTATGACTATAAGACCGGCCAGATGCCAACCGGGCCACAGCAGGAAAAATTCGACAAGCAGCTGCTGGTCGAGGCCGCCATGCTGGAACGTGGCGCGTTCGGGAATATTGCCGCCAATGCCGTCGCCGGGGCGGCCTTTATTGGCGTGAACGCCAGCATGAAAACTGTCCCCGCCCCGCTGAAAAAGCACCCGACTGACGCAGTCTGGGAAGGCCTGGAAACCCTGCTGGCCAACTGGGCCGACCCCACACGCGGCTATACCGCACGCATTGCGCATTTTCTGAAAACCGACAGCGGCACATATGATCACCTGTCGCGCTTTGGCGAATGGGACGACAGTGACGAGCCTGCCCCAGAGGTGCTGACATGATGCGCGATGCCGCCACCCAGCGCCAGGTCGAGGCTGCTGATCCGCGCATATCGACATGGCTGACGGCCAATGCGGGGTCCGGCAAAACGCGGGTGCTGACCGACCGTGTGGCGCGGCTATTGCTTGAAGACGTCTCACCCCAGAACATCCTCTGCCTGACCTATACAAAGGCCGCAGCGGCAGAGATGCAGAACCGCCTGTTCAAACGGCTCGGGGCATGGGCGATGATGCCGGACGCAGCCCTGCAGCAGGAGTTGCAGACGCTTGGGGTCGAGCGGCAGATAGACAGGACGCAACGCGATCAGGCGCGCACGCTCTTTGCCCGCGCCATCGAAACGCCCGGCGGGTTGAAAATTCAGACGATCCATTCCTTTTGTGCCGGGATCCTGCGCCGCTTTCCGCTGGAGGCGCAGGTCAGCCCACAATTCCGCGAGATGGAAGACCGCGACGCAGAGCTTTTGCGCGCCGAGGTGGTCGACGCAATGGTGCAGGGCCCCGACGCCGATGTCGTCCATGGCCTGCTGGCGCATTTCACTGGTGATGATCTGGGCAAATTCACCGCAGAGATCGCCAAACATGCGGATGCTTTTGGTGACGATTTTGATGCCGCCAGCCTGCGCGCCACGCTTGATCTGCCAGAGGGGCTGACGGTTGACCATTTCTGTGACGAAGTGTGCGACCGCGACCTTCTGCGCCAGCTTGCCGATGCCTGTGTTGGTGGGTCGACCAATGACCAGAAACTTGCGGCAGCCCTGAACGCCCTGTTGTCAGCTAACCCCGGCCCGGACCAAGTGCTGGAACAGCTTGAAAAGCTGTTCCTGACCGGCAGCAGCGCAAAGTCACCTTTCACCGCCAAGATTGGCGCGCTGCCTACAAAGGGCACGCGAGAGGCCAACCCCGATCTGATCGCAGATCTGGACGTGCTGATGGGCCGGATCGAGGATATTCGCCCTCTGCGCCTTGCCCTTCTGGCCTATGACCGCACCGCCGCCCTTTACGCCTTTGCCACGCGGTTTGTTCCGGCCTACGCGGCGCGCAAACTGGCCATGGGTGCGCTCGACTTTGATGATCTGATCCGCAAGGCCAAGGCGCTGCTGACCGACCCACTGGTCGCGCAATGGGTGCTGTTCCGGCTGGATGGCGGCATCGACCATATTCTGGTGGATGAGGCGCAGGACACCAGCCCCACCCAATGGGCCGTGATCGAACAACTGACGCAGGAATTTGCCACTGGTGAAGGCGCGCAGCCGGACCGCAGCCGCACCATTTTTGTCGTGGGTGACAAAAAGCAGTCGATCTATTCGTTTCAGGGTGCTGACCCCGCGGCCTTTGACCAGATGCAGGCGCATTTCAAGGCGACCCACCGGGCAATCGACAAACCGTTTGAGGTCACATCGCTTGATCATTCATTCAGGTCGTCGCAAGCCATCCTGTCCGTTGTTGACGCCACATTCACCGGCCCGCGCGCCGAAGGAATGGACGACAGGCTGACCCATATCGCCTTTAAGGAGGCAATGCCGGGGCGCGTGGATTTATGGCCAGTGGTGGAAAAATCCGACGGTGAAGACGACAGGCTTTGGTACGAACCGGTCGACCTGCCCAGCGCCAAGGATCACACCGTCATGATGGCGCAGCGGGTTGCAGACCAGATCACCCATATGATCAAGCATGACACTATCCCGGTCGAAGATGGGCAGTCTGACACCTACAACCGCCGCCCCATCACAGAGGGCGATTTTCTGATCCTCGTGCAGCGCCGGTCAGAGCTCTTTGCCGAAATCATCCGCGCCTGCAAAACAGCGGGTCTGAACATCGCCGGGGCAGACCGTTTGCGGGTTGGCGCGGAACTGGCGGTCAAGGATTTGACGGCACTTCTGAACTTTCTGGCTTTGCCAGAGGATGACCTGTCGCTTGCTGCCGCACTGCGGTCGCCCTTGTTCGGCTGGTCAGAGCAGGATTTGTTCACCCTTGCCCACCACCGGCCTGACAAGTCATTCCTGTGGACGGCCCTGCGCGGGTCCGAACATGCCGACACGCTGGCTGTCATCGCCGATCTGCGGAACCGCGCGGATTTTCTGCGCCCCTATGACCTGATCGAACGTATCCTGACCCGGCATGACGGGCGGCGCAAACTGCTGGCCCGGCTGGGGCCAGAGGCTGAAGACGGCATCGACGCGCTGCTGTCGCAGGCATTGGCCTATGAAAGCACCGGGGTGCCAAGTCTGACAGGGTTCCTTGTCTGGATGCAGACCGATGATCTGGAGATCAAGCGCCAGATGGACAGTCAGGGTGATCGCATCCGCGTGATGACGGTGCATGGGGCCAAGGGGCTGGAAGCCCCCATCGTGATCCTGCCGGACACCGCCAAGCGGAAGAACGAGGTCAAACAGGAACTGCTGCCGGGGCTGGATCATCTGATCTGGAAAACCGCCAAGGACAATGCCGCACCCATCGTGGCCAACCTGCGCGAGGCTGTCGCAGAAAAACAGGCGCGCGAGCGGATGCGCCTGCTCTATGTCGCCATGACGCGGGCAGAAAAATGGCTGATCGTCGGGGCGGCTGGCGATGTCGGGACAGGTGATGAAAGCTGGTACAATATCGTGGCCGACGGCATGGCGCAGCGCGACGAAACAGATGCGACACATGGTGCCTTGGCGGTCAGGCGCGTGGCGACGGGTGACTGGGACGGACCTGCGCAGATCAGCGTCACGCCAGTCGCGGCCCCGCAGATCGACCTGCCGGACTTTGGCCCTTTACCGGAACCTGAACGCCAGACAACCCGCGCCCCTTCTGATCTGGGCGGGGCCAAGGTACTGCCCGGCGACCCTGCGGTCTGGGATGAAGAGGACGCAAAGGCGCGCGGCACACTGATCCATGTGTTGCTGGAACATCTGCCCATGGCCGACCCGGACGCGCGGCAGGCATTGGGCCAGCAACTGGTCGGCGCCGGCGATCTGTCACTGGTGGATGAGGTCCGCGCGCTGATCGACGCCCCCGATCTGCAGCATCTTTGGACCAGCGACGCCCTGACAGAGGTGTCGGTGACTGCCGATCTGCCCGGTCTGGGCCGCATCCATGGTGCCATTGACCGTCTGCTGATCACCGACGGCGCGGTAACGGCGATTGACTACAAATCAAACCGCCTGATCCCCGCCACCCCTGCCGAGACGCCGGATGGGTTGCTGCGCCAGATGGCCGTCTATGCGGCCGCATTGCGCCAGATCTACCCCGATCATCAGGTGCAGACCGCGATTTTGTGGACCCATCAATGTATCCTGATGCCGCTGCCTGATGATCTTCTTCACGAAAGCCTGAAAGCCATTGCAACGTCTTGACCTGACGGGCGGCGGTTCATAGGTTCCGACTTCAATGTTTTTCGCCAAGGAGTAACCTGATGGCAACCGTAGCAGTCACCGACGCAACCTTTGACGCCGAAGTCCGCCAGTCCGATATCCCCGTGGTGGTGGATTTCTGGGCTGAGTGGTGCGGCCCCTGCAAACAGATCGGCCCGGCTTTGGAAGAGTTGTCTGCCGAGATGGACGGCAAGGTGAAGATCGTCAAAGTCAACGTCGACGAAAACCCTAATTCTCCGGCTCAGATGGGCGTGCGCGGCATTCCTGCACTGTTCGTCTTCAAGAATGGTGAAGTCGTCTCCAACAAGGCGGGCGCGGCACCAAAAGCCGCCATTCAGGGCTGGATTGAAGAGTCGATCTGAATCCGCTCTGCCTGACCAGATAGAAGGGCGCCCATTGCGGCGCCCTTTTTCGTACCGGTTCACACTGGCCAGCCGTGGCCGCGCAGAACGGTTTGAATGCGTTTGCGTGCCTCTGGCCGTCCCGCATTGATCGCACGCAGTTGCAGAAACCAGTAAAGATAGGCCCCGTAGTTCGGCCTGTGCCGCATCACCTGGGCAAAGGCCTGCCCGTCATCACCTGACAACGCGATGTGATGAAAATCGGCACGGCCAAACAGGATCAGCGGCTTTTCGAAAAAGTACCCCATGAACCCAACGCTGGAATTTTGCGTCACCACATAATCGCAGCTTTGCAGGTACTTGGCAGGATCCCCCATCGTGACCTCCAGCCGGGGATGGTGCGCCATCAGCGCCTCTAACGCCCCTTGCTCTGCCCGGTGGTAGGTTTCTGATGGGTGCAGCGTCGCGATGACCCGGCGCGTCGGGTCGTTTGCCAGCACGGTTTCCAACATTTCCAGCGGGCTACAGCTTTGAAAGGACCGCTGCCGCAACAATTGCCCCTGCAATGGCACATAGACAAAACCTGATCTGGTGATCTGTTCCGCCACGTCGCCAAACAGGCGTTGCCGCCAATAGCGAAAGAAATTCGCAGCCTTATGCGCTGGCACAGCTGCGGGATCGAACCGGTCCAGGGCCACGGGCCACGCCCAACGCTCCGGCTGCTTTTCGATATGCCAGAACGGGTAAAGGTAGGTTTTGCGAAACACCAATCCCCGGCTGTTCACGGGCGGCTGCATCAGAAACAGGCTATAGCCCGGTCGCGCCTTCGCCCGCAGGCGCGCCAGATCATCATCGCCGTCATAGGCGACCTCCAAACCGGCATCCGCCAGCACGGCACCCACCAGCGACAGAAAGTTGTGATTGCCGTTTTCGGCCTGCCTGCGCAAGGCAGGGTGCAGATAGAATGTGACGGTGTTCTTCGCGCTCATCGCCCAGAGGCTAGACACAGCCCTGCGCGGGAACAAGCCGCCCGGGGTTGTTTGCGGCCACACCCCCCGCCATATAGTGACAAGCGAACGAAGGAGCAGGCGATGGCAAGCGAAGAATTTCCCGGCTGGCATGGCACAACCATCATCGGTGTGCGCAAGGCGGGCGAGGTTGTGATCGCAGGCGACGGACAGGTCAGCCTTGGCCAGACCGTCATCAAGGGCACCGCCCGCAAGGTCCGCCGCCTGTCACCGGGCGGGCAGGACGTGATCTGTGGTTTTGCCGGATCAACCGCCGACGCCTTTACCCTGCTCGAACGGCTGGAGAAAAAGCTGGAGGCCACGCCGGGGCAGCTCGCGCGCGCCAGTGTGGAGCTCGCCAAGGACTGGCGCACCGACAAATACCTGCAAAAGCTGGAGGCGATGCTGATCGTCAGCGACGGCAAAGAGCTGTTCGTGATCACCGGTGCAGGTGACGTGCTGGAACCTGAACATGATATCGCGGCCATCGGCTCTGGCGGGAACTACGCGCTTGCGGCAGGTCGCGCGATGATGGGCACCGACCTGAAGGCCGAAGAGATTGCGCGACGCGCCATGGCGATTGCCGCCGATATCTGCGTCTACACCAATGGCAACCTGACGGTGGAGAGCCTGTCATCATGATCGTGCGCGACGATATTCGCGCCGCAGTTGCATCTGGCCTGATCAACGAAAAACAGGCGGCTGATCTGATCAGCCTGTCCGACAGCCGCCGCGGCGCACGCGAAAACCTGCATCCCGGTGATGAACCCTTTGAGCTGTTCAAAGGCTTCAACGAGATTTTCATTGTGGTGGGTCTCTTGATCCTTGCGATGGGGTGGTCCGGGGTGCTTGCACTGATCCTTGGTGACCAAATGGCCTTTGGCAGCCTGCAACGGAACACCGTGATTGCCGGCGTGCTGAGCGGCGCAATGCTCTGGCTTTTGTCAGAATACTTTGTGCGCAAACGGCGCATGGTGGCACCCGCAATCGCGCTGTCGGTCCTGTTCGGCATCAACGCAGCCAGCAGCTTTATCCTCGGAATGTCAGAGCCGTTTATGGTGGCTCAGAACGACTATACCAGTGTGCCACTGCCGCTGTTTCTCGCAACGCTGACGCTGCTGGTCTATTGGTGGCGTTTCCGCGTCCCCTTTGCCATGGCGATGATCGCGGTCGGGCTTTTTGCGGTCGCGATCGTCTTTACCGCCAGCCAGGGCGGACGGATTGACGATATCAGCCAGTTCTTTCTTTTGTCCGCGGGCGGCCCTTTCGCCTGGATTACGCTGGTGCTGGGTGTCCTTGTCTTTGCCGTCGCGATGATCTTCGACATGAGTGACCCGCACCGCGTGACCCGCCGTGCGGCCAACGGGTTCTGGCTGCATGTCGTTGCGGCCCCGGCGCTGGTGAACACGCTGGCGCTTTCCCTTCTCAACTCAGAGGCTGCAAGCGCCGACATCATCCTGTTTTGCGTCTTGATGCTTTTTGCCCTTGTCGCCATCATCATCGACCGGCGGTCGTTCCTGATTGCCGCCATCGGATACATCGTGGCGCTGGCCGCGACTGTGTTTGACGGTGAAGGTGCCGCGCTGACCGTGCTGATCCTTGGGATCGTCCTTCTTCTGCTCGGCGCGTTCTGGGAACGGATCCGCGCCCGTGTTCTGCGGCTGATGCCGGGGTTTGTACCCCTCCACCGCCTGCCCCCATCCCACGCTTAGGACCAATATGACTGACCTGACCCCCCGCGAAATCGTCTCGGAACTTGACCGTTTCATCATCGGCCAGAAAGGCGCGAAACGCGCCGTGGCCGTCGCCCTGCGCAACCGGTGGCGGCGCAAGCAGCTGGGCGATGACCTGCGGGACGAGGTTTATCCAAAAAACATCCTGATGATCGGCCCCACCGGTGTCGGCAAAACCGAAATCTCGCGCCGTCTGGCGAAGCTGGCGCGCGCACCGTTCCTCAAGGTCGAGGCCACGAAATTTACCGAGGTCGGTTATGTCGGTCGTGATGTAGAACAGATCATCCGCGATCTGGTGGACACGGCCATCATCGACACCCGCGAACACATGCGCGAGGACGTGAAGGCCAAAGCCTATCAAGCCGCCGAAGAGCGCGTGATCACCGCCGTTGCGGGCACCGACGCCCGGGATGCAACCCGCGAGATGTTCCGCAAGAAACTGAAATCGGGCGAGCTGGATGACACAGTGATCGAGCTGGAGCTGTCTGACACATCCAACCCGCTGGGAGGGTTTGAAATCCCCGGCCAGCCTGGCCCCGGTATGGGCGGCATGATGAACCTTGGCGATCTTTTCGGCAAAGCCATGGGCGGGCGCACTGTCAAAAAACGCATGAGCGTCGCTGAAAGCTATGATGCGCTGATTGCGGATGAGGCTGACAAACTGCTGGACGATGAAACCGTGACCAAGGCCGCGCTGGAAGCGGTGGAACAGAACGGCATCGTCTTCCTTGATGAGATCGACAAGGTCTGCGCCAGCGCCGACCGGCGCGGGGCGGATGTGTCGCGCGAAGGGGTGCAGCGTGACCTCTTGCCACTGATCGAAGGCACGACCGTCAGCACCAAACACGGGCCGATCAAGACCGACCACATCCTGTTCATCGCCTCCGGCGCGTTCCACGTGGCCAAACCATCCGACCTGCTGCCGGAATTGCAGGGTCGCCTGCCGATCCGGGTCGAATTACGCGCGCTGACGGAAGAGGATTTCATCCGCATCCTGACGGAAACCGACAACGCGCTGACACTGCAGTATTCCGCCCTGATGAAAACCGAAGAGGTCACCGTCACCTTCACGGATGACGGGATCGCAGCGCTCGCCAAAATCGCGGCAGAGGTCAACGAGTCCGTTGAAAACATCGGTGCGCGGCGGCTTTACACGGTGATCGAACGGGTATTCGAGGATCTGTCCTTCAACGCGCCTGACCGCGCGGGCGAAGAGATCGCCGTCGATGCGGCCTTTGTCGAGAAACATCTTGGCGAACTGTCGCGGTCGATGGATGTCAGCCGTTACGTGCTTTGATGCGCCTGAACCGCTACCCCGCAGTCGTTGTCCTGTTGATCGCGGGGTTGCTGACCATCGTTTTTGCCTATGCCACACTGAACCTGTTTCAGATGTCGATGGCCAACATCCGCTTTATCCGTGAGTTCGGCCTGATGGCCGTGATGGAGGGCGCGCTGTGGCAGATGCTGCAGATCGTCGGTTCTGCCTTTGTCGCCCTGCTGAGCTATATCGGTTTCA
>JAHDGO010000483.1 GCA_020627605.1 Yoonia sp. | reverse complement strand
CTTGATCCCGCCAGGGTGGCCGGTGTGCCAGTAGTATTTTTCGTCACGCTTGTTGCCGGTCATCTGGACCTTCTCAGCGTTGATGACGATCACGTTGTCGCCCATATCCATGTGCGGCGTGAAGGATGGTTTGTGCTTGCCGCGCAAGCGCATTGCGATGATCGAGGCAAGACGGCCCAGAACAACGCCTTCAGCGTCGATCAGGATCCATTTCTTGTCGATATCCGCAGGAGTTGCGGTAAAGGTTTTCATATCTCACCAAAAGGTTTGGGGTGGCGCAGGCCACGGTCATTCAGATTGGGGCGGTATAAAGGACGCAGTGGGCCAGTCAAGCGGCAACTGGCGTCGTAAAGTGAGCAAAAACAATGGCTTACAAAATAGGTCCTATTTTACCCCACCCTTGGAGGGATCGAGTAGGTCAAACTTGCCCTTGCAACGACGCCCGCTTGTCCATCGCTGGTGATCAGCGCATCACCCACCGCCAGAACGCGGCCAAGCTTCAGCAACCGTGTCTCGCAGATAAGGTCTGCATCGGCGGCAGGCTTGCGCATGAAATCAATCGAACAATTGGTCGTCACCGCAAGGGCGACCGGACCGATCTGCGCCAGAATGGCCAGATACATCCCGACATCGGCCAATGCAAACATCGACGGGCCGGACACAGTGCCACCGGGGCGCAAATGACGCTCTGCCACCTGCAGGCGCACACGCGCGCCGGTCTCTGACAGGTCTTCAATCACGAAGTCATTGCCAAGCTGCGGAAACTCGCGCGCGACGAAATCCTGAAGCTCTGCAATTGTCATCTTGGGTTTCATCTTTGCCGTCCCCCGCATAACCTTGCGTCAAATCAGCATGCGGGGAGCAATATGACAATCCTGGAGCGGAATGACGCGGCGTCGGTCGCCACCCTGACGATGAACGCGCCCGACAGGCTGAACGCGCTGTCGGACGCGATGCTAGCGGCACTGCAGGCAGAGTTTGATGCGATCGCTGACGATGAAACCGTGCGTGCCGTGGTCCTGCGCGGCGCTGGCAAGGCATTCTGTGCCGGGCATGATCTGAAAGAGATGCAGGCGGGCCGCCAGTCGGCTGATGCGGGTGCCGCCTATTTTGCTGATCTTTTCGCGCGCTGTGCCACGATGATGCAGCGTATCCAGTCCCTGCCCCAACCCGTCATCGCACAGGTCCATGGCATCGCGACTGCGGCAGGGTGCCAGTTGGTGGCTACCTCCGACATGGCCGTCGCCGCCGAAGGCACACGGTTTGGC
>JAHDGO010000048.1:8346-9935 GCA_020627605.1 Yoonia sp. | reverse complement strand
GTTGGAACACCAAACGGTGACGTCACGCACACCTTCCTCGGCATGGTTGGCCGCGCGTGGGAACTTGCCGCATTTGCGCTCCAGCTCGGCAAAATAGCGGTAATTGCCTTCGCTTTTCAGCTGGTCGAGTTGCGTGTTGAACAGGGCGTCAAAATCCATCTGTCTTATCTTTCTTCTTTGGTCATCGTCTTGGGTGCTGGCAGCATCCAGCGCCAGAGTTTCGCATCAGGCAGCGGCACCACCATCAGCCAGTGTTCGAGAAGGGCGAGCGCGGCAAGCGCTGTCAGCAGGGCAAAGCCCACGACAGTCACATCGGACCCCGCCGACCACAGCCGTTCGGCACAGACCGCCAGCAGGGCCGTCAGCACGGTGATCGCGGCGGGAAAGGCCAGCGTCACCGGACCGCGCCGGAAGTAGCTTTTCAGATGGCGCAGCCGGTCAGGCACAAATTCCGTATTGATGCGCGGCACCCCGTAAAACAGGTTCAGCTTGGCAAAGATGCGCGCCAGAAACAGCACCAGATAGGTCGCCAGCGCGATGCGGTTGGGTGCCCCGTTGGACGCGATGACAAGACCCCAAAGACCCAGCACCAGCGCCAGTTCATGATAGGCCACCGTCTGAAACGCGCGGAAAAACCTGTCGCGGCCAGACAGGCCCGAGGGGCAATCATCCCGCATCGGGCCAGTGATCACACCGGCCAAAAAGGCCAGCTCGACCCAGCCCCAGATCGCCAGCGCGCCGGCAAAGCCCAGATAGACGCCAGCGACGCTTGCATCAGCCAGTGATGCGGCGACGGCCCAGACGCCCAGCGCCAGCAGTGGCAGCCCGGCAAAGACGGTCATGCCGTGGCGCCCCAATCTGTCGGCCCGGCGCACCGCCACCAGAATTGCCCCGGTGGAAAACCACCAGACAAACACGGCAACCAGCGATGCGATCCAGGGCGATGACATCAGTAGGCGGGCTCCAACCTTGGGCTGTCAGGCACAGCGTTCTTTTCCACAGGGATGGTCAGAAGGCTGACAAAGGCAAAACCAGCCTTGGCAGACCCCACCATCCGTCTGGCCCAGCCAGCAAGACCACCAGCCTTGCGGCCTTCGGCGATCTGCACATTGGCGGCCTGCATCCGGTTCAGCGTCGGCACCCAGCGCGGATGATCTATATCCAGCGTCATCGGAAAGACCTGCTTGGAAATCTCGGAGGTCTTACGGAACACCTCTTGCCCGTACCATGCCGGATCGACACCAAGCGCCTTGTGGAACTCTGGCCGCTGATGGTCGCGCACCCACATGGTGGAATAGACCGCTGTCAGGAAGAATTTGATCCACATCTTGTTGACCCGGCTTTCGGTCAGTTGCGGATCGGTCTTCATCAACAGGGCAAACGCCTCACCATGGGAAAACTCGTCATTGCACCACTCGCGGAACCACTTGAAAATCGGGTGGAACCGATGCTCGGGATGCGCCTCTAGGTGGCGGAAAATCGTGATGTAGCGGGCATAGCCGATCTTTTCCGACAGATAGGTGGCGTAGTAGATGAACTTGGGCCGGAAATAGGTGTATTTCTTGGCCTGCGTCAGAAAGCCAAGGTTC